>JAFGTN010000687.1 GCA_016934075.1 Pirellulales bacterium | reverse complement strand
GTTGGTGGCAAAGCTGTCGAATCCCCATTTGGACCGGTCGCAGCCCTTATCGCCAAACTTCTGCAGCATGGGCCCGAATCGTTCATCGCTGGAGCCGACCACGCCGCCGTCACCGCACGTGATCTGCTTGGAGTTCTACAGCGAGAAACACGCAATGTGTCCCACCGTGCCAATCGGCCGGCCACGGTACTTCGCCCCCCACGCCTGTGCGCAATCTTCGATCAATACCAGATTGTGACGATCGGCCAATGCCTTAAGCGCGTCCAGGTCACAAGGGTTGCCCGTAAGGTGAACCGCGATGATCGCTTTCGTCTTGGGAGTAATTCGCCGCTCGACGTCCGACACGTCCAGATTATGCGTGCCCTTGCCCAAGTCGGCGAATACGGGCACGGCCTGCTGGTAGAGTACTCCGATCACGGTGCCGATATCGGTGACGGGCGCGGTGATCACCTCGTCGCCAAGACCGATCCCAGCCGCCGCCACGGCGATATGGAGAGCCGCGGTGCCCGAGGAACACGTTTGTACGTACTTGACGGGACAGAATTCATGAAACCGCTCCTTGAGCAGTTTGGTCTGCGGCCCTCTCCAATAGAAGAGCGAGTTTTGTTTCAGCATCGCTTCGAGTTGTTTGCGCTCCGGTTCGCCCCAGCGTGGTTTTGCGGAACACTTCGCCTTGACGGTCTTCGCCCCACCGTCGATAGCCAGTTTGGAGCCTTTCTTATTGGTCTTGTTGGCTGTCTGTGCGGCGGCCGCGCCGGTTGCACCAGCCAATGCCAAACCGGATGCGCCAACAACAAACCGGCGGCGCGACATCGAGTCTCTTTCATTCATTCTCATATTCTCCCGTGCTATGCTTGCGCGGCATTTTTTGTTTTCATTGAACCTTAGGAAGATCTAGTTGGGTCGTGACAACTATTATAACATTGCGAACCCCCCGCGCGTCTAGCGCGACGACGGAATTTTAGGCCAAGTTACGCTGTTTTAGCCGTTTCCAATACCTCAGCCCCCTCCACAGGTGAAGGTGTAGCTGTCGGCGGCATTCATGCAAAAGATGAAGTGAAAGCAATCCGCCATGCAGTTCACAAAGGCTGGCACTACGGCAAAGAAACCATGGCAGGAATAGGCAACAAGATGCCGAGGCAGACCACGCAAGGTTTTCCTGAAGCACCATAATTAGACCTATCCCGTTTTGGTTCCGCGACCATTATCGCAAAAACGTGTTGGAAATGACGGCCGATCCCGCTTGTGCGGGCTTCTCATACGTGCAACTCTATGATGTCGAGGGAGAAGTCAACGGATATCTCACCTATGACCGACGTGCGAAGGTACCACCGGAAACCATCGCGGAAATTCATGCCGAGGTGCTGCGCAGGAAAGCGGCTGAAGAGTTACTGAAAAGTTCTAAAAAGAGTTCTAAAAAAGGCAAAACTTTTTTATCCGATGAAAAATAGTGCTGATCCCTTATCTATCTCATCTGTCTCGGCTCGAGGAACCGGATGGACTAATGTGTGCACTTCCGGGTCTGTGGGATCCCAGGGCGGGTAACCATCCTGGGCCACCCGGCGGGTAATTTTTGTCAGGATTTCCAAGAATAATCGAGGTTTTTCGGGTGAGGAAGCGTACAAAGTCTAGACCGTCAATGCAAAAAACGATATACTGCGGATGGTGCTGATGGGAGTTTGACCTGGCGGGATGTGGGCACGATCGGCTCTAGTTCGTCGAAAACCCATGTCGAACGATTTTCCGGTTGCGGAAACGCGACAGGCTGTCCATATGGCAGCATTCGTGGTCGTCTGACCAATGTTCGTGCAAGGGAGACCGACGTAATGAAGAGCAGATTGAAGGCTGGAGTGGTGGGCGAGGGCGATGATCGCCATCACTTCCGCGGTTTCACCCTGGTGGAACTTCTGGTGGTGATTGCCATTATCGGGATTCTGATTGCGCTGCTCTTGCCCGCCGTTCAGGCCGCGCGCGAAGCCGCGAGGCGGATGCAGTGTTCTAACAACATGAAGCAACTCGGTCTGGCACTCCATCTGTATCACGACGCTCACCGAGTGTTCCCTCCCGCCGGCATCGAGCAAAACGGGATCTACCGGGGAGGATGGAGCGTGGCAATTCTGCCGCACTCCGAACAGAGGGAAGTGCTGGACTTACTTGCCTTTCCCGCCTATCACTACTATTCCGATCCCAATAAATCCGTGGCGATGACACCGGTTCCCATGTTCCTCTGCCCCTCCCAGGGCGACACTCACACCCAGCACTTCCGCGTCAGTGGAAAGACAAAAGAACAGTATCAAGGCCAGGATCCCTACACCATTCATTACCAGACCGTAGCCGGTCCCACGCCCACGGCGAACGAGGCCTATCCGGTGGAACCGAGTACCGGGAACGGTGTGTTTGCAGTCAGCGGAGTGATCTACCGCGACAGCAAAGTCTCGGTGAAGGATATTACCGACGGTACATCAAAGACGTACTTGGTCGGAGAACTCTCTTGGGAGAAGAGCAGTGTCTTCCGGCTTTGGACTCGCGGATGCAATACACTCGACTGTGCCTCCTGCAAGAACATGGCATATGGAATCAATTTAGGCGAGTACGCCACCTACATGAACGGTTCTTTCAACAATTGCGGTTTCGGTAGCGAACATCCCGGCGGGGCGAATTTCACTATGGCGGACGGTGCGGTACAGTTCGTGTCGGAAGACACTTACCTCGGTATCTTGAAAAGTACGGCCAGTCGTAACGAAGGCGAAATGCTCGAACAGCCGTAAGGCGAAGTCGGAATCCGTTTGCCGAGAAGCAGGTTTCTAACAATTCAAGGATACGAGCAGAAATGTTCAATATGGGACACTTGATCCGCTTCGCTTGTACGACGCTTCTTGCAACAGTACCTTTCTTAGCCGGTTGCGGCGGCGGTAGTGGGCCGCGAGGAGTTGACGTCAGTGGAACCGTTACGTTCAAAGGAGAGCCGGTGCCGCGCGGAGTAATCTATTTCGATCCGGACGCGGCAGCCGCCAACGACGGCGTACAGGGATTCGCCCGGATCCGGAACGGGGCATATGACACGCGCGAGACGGGCAAAGGCATCGGGGGCGGTGCATATCGCGTTCGAATCACCGGTGCCACCGCCGAGGACGACGGACCGGCGAAGGCCTTGTTTAGCGAGTACAACATTCCGGTGGATTTTCCATTTGAAACAACGACGAAGGACTTCGATGTTCCCGCCTCTGCCGCGAGAGAACTAATGGGCACGAACAGGTTGACTCCGTAACTCGTTGCCCATCGGGTCAACCGCAAAGCTGAGATAACCGTTTGGAACCTTCCCGGTTCATGAAGATTTCAGGCCAAACGGGCTGTGATGTTGTACCTGCGAGTTCTGCCCCCTTTATGTCCGTTATGTCCGTTATGTCCGCTTCTATCTTATTCGTATTGGTACAGGGACCAAGCTCTGCGCATTCGTCTGATCAGATCGTCCTTATTCAAATACATCACTATTAGGACTCCAATCATCCAAAAAAACCATGCGGGAAATGGTCCCATAAAGATCCATTTCTTAAAAGGTGTGGAAACAACAATCTTTTTCTTCCCTTTCGGTGAAGTTTTAACAACTACTGGGAACATAAATCTAGAGTGTATTTGGTATACGGAACTATCCGGACCTTGACATTGGTCCTCATTTTGGGAGCCAAAGCTATCGTAAAGGTCATCGTTTTTCTTTTCGAGTAGTTCGCCATCAGGGGAAAATCGATAGTAGTCATCATCCCTTACCGTGGCAACTTCCAGGTCGTCGCTTTGATTTATTCTAATTCGGAAGGCACCGGAGGTATCGATTGGAAATCCCATGAGAAAATTACCCGTGGAATCGTACTTTTGAACACGGTGGTAAAACTGAGATGCGCAATAGATGTTATCACTGGAATCCACGGCGATTCCTTGAAGGTCTCCCAGTGGCATTTCATAAGAAGAATTGATCCACAGAGGTGGAATAAAACCACTGAACCAGCCAATGCCTCCCGCTATGACGAAGAGACACGCCAAAACTTGCAAGACGCCTTTCAGAATCAATCTCTTGCGTTTTTTTAGGCTCATATGATCTTCTCAACCATCAATAGGATTTATTTTCAGGAACTCATTGTAAATGATCCGGGGTACGAAAACGGGATCAGAACTATTTATTGCATTTCCATTGGCTTCCTTGCTTGTTTTTCTTCCTCCAATAGGAACGGATACTTAGCGGTCGTCCAATAATAACTTCGTGATTTAGGGCCCACGAGGACTGATGGTGTAATTCCAGGATGGGCAGGTGGTATGGTGAC
>JAFGTN010000686.1 GCA_016934075.1 Pirellulales bacterium | reverse complement strand
GTCACCATACCACCTGCCCATCCTGGAATTACACCATCAGTCCTCGTGGGCCCTAAATCACGAAGTTATTATTGGACGACCGCTTAGGGCGACGGTTCTTGAAGCACCGCTCACCACATTTTGGACATTTAACACGCACGTGCCCACAGCCGGGGCATACGAGTGGGGCATCTCCACAGAACGGACAACTGTTCGGGACACCATCCACAAGTTCCGGATGTCGGTAGAAATCAGGCGCGGTAAATTGCAAAAAGTAGATTTCCGGTGTGATCTCCTTTTCCGGAGTATTTGTTAGATTGCCACAGCAACCGATCTCAGCCTTTTTGACTTTGACACCTGTAAGTCCCGATTTAGACAATGCAGACGCTAGCTCTTTGTTAACTAAAAAAACCTCTTCTGCAGGGATAATGGGGAGAACAGAATTGCCATAATACTCATTTCCAAAGTACGTTAGTTCAATTCTCGAATAATACTCGTGAGTTACGTGACTGGAATCAAGCGGGCATTCATGGATTTCGTGAATTTCCTCATCGACCTTGGAAGCACGGATCCAGTCATTACATCCAGGAGGGCTAATGATCCATTTCGCTCTGTCACTTTGATCTAAACATCTTTCCTGATCGACGGGCCACAATCCATAGAATACTTGACTGTTTTCTTTGCACGAGGAATTCATCTTCTTGTCACCTGAATTATGTTTTTTGCATCCGCTATATATAAATAGCGGTAGCGCGATTCCGAGTGCTTTGACGGAAGAAGTTAAGATTTGGCGACGGTTGAGTCTATGCTTTTGTTTCATAGATCTGTCTGTATGATGATCCAACCATGCTACCCGGGATAGCCGCTGATCGTCAACCCTGGACTATACTATTGTAATCTCTTCGGGCTAGTGATATTTAGTGAAATAATGTGATTTGCTTGAATGCATTCATCTGCCCTTCTTACCAGAAGTAAATATAAATTCCAACAAAGATGGCCGCACAGAGCGTCCACCATATCCAGAGGTTGGCGTACCAGCGGCCTTCGTGGCCCGAGACCAGCATGGAGAAGTCCCACATGCCGCGGATGGCGTCGGATCTTGTTGTGGCCGGAACGATCACAAAAATGGCCATGGCCGCGCACATCAGCAGTGTCATTGCAACTGGACTGACGGCGGCCAGCCAGAAGATCAATGAGCTGGCGGTAAAAGCGTAGGCGAGGCCCAGCCACAGGTTTCGGCGGTCAATGAGCGCTACCATCAGGCACCAACTCACGAGGCTGATCGAACCGGCGAAGACCAGTGAGTTGGCGAGGTTCGTGGGGAGGAATTCGATGCCTTTGTCGGCAAGCAGGGCCTTTGCGAGAGAGAAGGGCACGGTGAGGATGGCCAGCCAGAGGCAGGCCAGCGCGCCGCGGGGGCTGGCGTTTTTCCAAAAGGCGGCGGTGAGGAAGACCACCACCACCGGCGCGGCCATGGGGGCCCAGATGTCTTGCGCGTAGCGGAAGAGGCTCTCCCATTTCATGACCACCGGGGCGAACAGGGCTCCGATCAAGAGGGCGATGCTTCCGGACCAGCGGCCAAAACGCACCAGGCGTTCTTCCGACCAGTCGCGACCCCAGTGGCGGCGGAAGATGTCAAGGGTCATGATGGTGGATGTGGAATTGACCAGACCCGAGATGGTCGACATGATGGCGCCGATGACGGCAGCCGCCACCAAGCCGCGCAGACCGATGGGAACAACCGCGGCCACCACCTCTGGATAGGCGGCGTTGGTGTCTGCCAGGTTGGGGTTGATAACGCGATAGATCATGCCCGGAAAGCACGTGGCCAGCGGCAAGGCGATTTGCAGCATGCCGGCCAGCAGCACGCCCATCTTGGCATGCCATTCGTTTCTCGCGGCCAGGCATCTTTGGTTGATATACTGGTTGGTTGTGTAGTACCAGAGGTTGGTGGAGAGGGCCAGGATCACAAGGGCGGTCCAAGGTATTTCGGGATGGTCGGCCGTCGTGGCCAGGTGTGCCTGTTGGCCGCTGCCAAGAATGGCCTGGAAATTCCAGTGAATCTCGTTCATGCCGGCGAAGAAGATATAAAGCCCGCCGCCCAGCAGCAACAGGCATTGCAGCGAACTGGTCCAGGCCACGGCCTTCAGGCCGCCGTAGACCGTATAGAGACCGGTGACCGCGGCCAGCGCCCAAACGGCCGTCAGCTTGTCGATTCCCCACATCATCTCCAAGGCGTATCCACCCGTATAGAACACCAGGGCGAAGTTGACGAACACGTAGCTGGCCACGGTGAGCCAAGCGTAGACGGTACGGGTTTGGCCGCCGAAACGCTGTTCCAGATACTCGGGCATGGTGGTTATACGGTTGCGCATATAGATGGGCACGTAAATCCAGAGCAGAATGGAGATGGCGATGATACACAGCCATTCCCAGTTGACCACGGGCATGCCCAGTTTGTAGGCATAGCCCATCTCGCCCACGAATTGTTCGGAACTGATACCGGAGGCGATGATAGAGAAACCGATGGCGTACCAGGGCAACCGATTTCCGGCGCGGAAGTACGCACCCACCGACTTGCTCTGGTTGCGTCCGGAAAAAAATCCCACCACCAAAACAGCCGCAAAAAAACCGAGGAAGAAGATCAGGTCGATTGCGTTGTAACTGGAATCCATGAGAATTGGTTGTTGGGGTTAGTGTTGATGTATATGTGCTTTGCCCTACTGGTGGTTCCAGTGCCGGTCGCGACCCGGCCTACGAAGTTCGATCCCTTCGTTCTGCCCTCTGCCCTCTGCCCTCTGCCCTCTGCCCTCTGCCCTCTATCCTCTATCCTCTTCAATACCCAACCACCACATTCTGCACTTCCTTAGCGTCGGGTTGGATCTCGATCCATTCTTTCTTGGGATCGAAACGGCCGTGTTTTTTGCCGTTTATGGTTACGCTTTTCATGGGCTTGGAGTTAGGGTGGCGGATTCGCAGCCGGATAGCCTTGGGCGGGTTGCGCCTGGGCGGTGTGAGCACGGCCGTGATTGTATTTTTATCGGCACTGGGCGTAATTCGCAATGACATGGGTCCGAAATGGGTGGCGGCGTTTTTGATGCCGATACCGCGGTCGCCGGCCAGCCAGTATCGCGGAATGCCTTGTCCCAGGTACAATTCGTCACCCTGTTCGCGGATGAACATCAGACGCAGCCAGGTGGTCACGTGGGCTTCGTCGGAGCTTTTGAAATGGTCGCCGGACGGGTATCCCAACTCGGGGCGGCAGTGTTCGTTGCACATCATTATGCCCGGATAGAATGCCGAAGCGAAGCCGTTGAAATACGCCCGCACGAAGTGCTTGATATCGTCGCGTTTGAGATAAACGGCCGGTCCTTCGAGCAGGTTGGCTTGCATCGAGAACCCGCCGCGCGAGAACCAGAACATCTTGAAGTTGGGGATGCTGTATCCGTAGGTGTCGGAAATGAAGAGGTTGTCTTCGTGGTCCTTCAATATCCAGGTGGCCTCGGGGGAATCGGCCGCGATCAGGCCGTTGTATATCAGGTAGATCGAGCCTTCGAGAGTTTCACGGATCCAGCCCAACGAGCGGCCTCGCTCATAGATTCTGGAAGGGAATTTGGGCACGTAAGTGCCGTCGCGGAGCCGGACGACGGGCGTGAGTATGCGCGCCTCGGTAACCGCGCGGAGAACGTCGTCGTGGTAGGCTTTAGCGTCTTTTTTTAGCCGTTCGCCTTCGGGATGTCCATAGTCGGCCAGGGCGTCGGCCAAGGCGTCGAAACCCCAGATGGTTGCCGTGTTGGTGGCCACCCAGTACCAGTAATCCTGGACGTCTTCCAGGCCGCCGGCGGGCAGGAAACCGTACTCGAGCGGGCGAGTACCGTCGGGATTGAGTTTCATCGTAGCCTGACGCTCGCGCGTGACCCAATCGCAAGCCTTGACCATCATTGGCGCCGCGCGCTGCATCCACTTTTTGTCGCGGGTCATGCGCCAATGGTCGGCAAGGCCCCACATGATGCATCCATGGTGTTTGTTATAGCCGACAGCCTGCCAACCGCCGCTGCCGAAGAGCAAACCATCCGAACTTTTGAAGTTGCCGGGCAGCATCACGCTGCCTTGGTACGGTAGCCAGCCGTCGAGGCAATCTTCGACCAGCTTGTGGTGGCCGCGGCGGTCGAGGTCGCCGGTCATCATGATCGATTCGTTGGGGAATACGGCATAGGAGAATGTGCCCACGCGGGCGTAACGCCAGGAGGTTTTGATGTCCTTGACGCAATTGACTTCGAGATGGCGGATGTGTGCCCGATAGAAATTATTGAGCCAGGGCTCTGGCGTGTCGATCTGCGTGCCTTGGTCGGCGAGTTTTTTCCACATATCGCAAAGCCGCCGGGAGGCCTCGTCGAAATCTCGTTTGCGCAACAATTCGATTTCGTCATTGCCGGTCAGGGTGACGGTGGGGATGGCGAAGAACAGCTCGCGCGATGTGCCGGGCTTGAGTTCGACCGACCAGTCGACTCCGCGGTTTCCCTGAGAAGTATTGGTGGGCGAGATGTTTTTCACGATGTATCGCAGTTGCGGTTTATCTTTATCGCGAGTGATAATGCGGTCGCCATCGATGGCGAGATGATCGTTTCCGGAGGTGAACGATAGTCGCGCAGTGCCGTTTTGATCGCCTGAAGTGTTGACCACGCGAACTTTCATCAAGAGCACGGTGGGATCGTCGAGGCGGAATTGTGAGAGATCGCCGTCGAGCTTGTCGAGGATCGCCAGTTGTTCGTAGAAGATCGGCCCGTCGACCCACCAGGTTTTCAACAGGGGGAGATAGCCGTCTAATAATTCACGGCCGCCGCGGAGCGAGTCGTCGGGGAATCCGAAGTCGAGAGAGAGGAAGTTTCCGTTCCAATCTTTTCTATCCGAATCGCGGGGACTGCGATCAACGTTGAACCACTTCCTGACGCTGGATATGTCGATGTTGCCGTTTGCGTCATGTTTCACGGCGTTGCGGTTGCCCGGCAGGCCGTGCACGAACCAGAGCGGGAATTTTTTGGGCATGTCGTTCCAGGCACGCTCGAGGGTTTGTTCGGGCCGGTCGAAAACCATGTCGTAGATGCTGCGGCCCGGCTGGCGTTTGATTTCCTTGCGGTACTCTTCGAGCGTGATGGGATCATCGGCCGCGACAACCAGGATGCCCAAGTCGTCGACCAGAATCCGCCCGCCGGCGGCGATCTCATCGGCCGCGAAGGAAAAAGGACGATATTTCGAGCGGATTGTGACTATCGTTCGGTCGTATTCCTTACTCGTCCGGTCGCATGCCGTGACAAGGTCGATTTCCATACCGCCTTCGACCGTTTTGGGCAACG
>JAFGTN010000685.1 GCA_016934075.1 Pirellulales bacterium | reverse complement strand
CCGCTGTAAAACCGCTTGCTCATCAAACACAGTGGCCCGCTTGCACTTAATGCTCGGCTTGTGCAATAATTGGGCCGAACAGTATTGCTATTGTCCCCCTATAAAGCTTAACAACCTCTTTTATCGCGGAGGCACTAAATGCATCTGATAGCTATAAAGACCGTGTTGTTTGGAGCAGTTCAAGATTGTAATAGCATTATCGGGCTGAATTCACGATGCGCGGACTCAAACTTTAAACGCGCTACCTTTTGGGCCTTTCGGTAAAGTAAGGAACTCCGGCCAAACCGGTAAGCCGGAAATCCAAACATATCACACTCGCCAAAACACCCCCTCCTAGTGCCACAAACCCGACACAATCCCTATTAAACCGCTTCACCCTCCGGCGGCGAAGCCTCTTCGTCCAAACCAATAATTTCAGCAATCGAATTTTTGACATAAACCCACTCTTTATCACTATTTACAGCCCCTACCACCTTCGATATATCCGAATTCTTTGGAAAAATATCGATCTTGAGGTTTGACAGGTGTCTACAAACCACTAGAATGGCTAACATTTCCCACTGACGGTGGATATAAGTCAGCCATATTATGTGGGCGGTTAAAACCGCGATTATCGACCGAATTGAGTTATGTCCGTGATTTCAACCCGCGTGTTGTGCGGGGCATTTCAGAAAAGGAGGTTCGTCTATGATTTTGGGTAATCAGAGGTCTCTTTTCGTTGGCAGATGGCTCGTTCTTTATGTATTTTTTGCGTGTTCCTCCGCAGCTTTTCCCCAGACGGATGTGGTTCCGCAGTCTGAACTTTACCCGGATCCGAGTTTTGAAACAGTTATACTCCCGGATCCGACATCTGTGCCGGGCAAAGAGTATTCGAATGATGTTGACAAAGACGCTTCGGGGAGCCTCGATCCCGGTCAGATCGTCCATTGGGAAGGTAATGGGACGAGTATTTGGGATTCGTTCGACTATTGTCTTGAAGGTGGTACTAATGGTGGGATTAGTTTCCAGGTCGATGCGTTGGCCAATATTCGCGATAAACTATTCCTGGATCTCGATGGAACGCGTGACGCAGTCTACAAAGATAACGACCAAACACCATACCACGACACTGTGTCACTTCTGGTTTCGTTTCAGGACAGCGAAGTCCAGGCGGAGTATGAAAAGAATATCTATGCCAGCCGTTCCGCCTATCGCGGTGGCAGTGCGGAGTTGTGGGCCCAATGGAATACGAACATCAATGCAACATCGGGAGCCTTGGACGATGTGGACGGTCTGGAGATTTATGGTCCCAACCAAACCGACGATGCCAATATGTACTCCCGAGCAGGTGATCCTATTCCTGATGGCGAGACGGAGCGATTCTCGGTTTTCCGTTTAAAACCAAACACACTGAATCCGGGGGAGGAAACATACGGGGTATCCACCCCCTATCTGGCCACCCAGGTACTGCTTGATGCCGTAATCGACGATGACGAAAATCACCCGGACTGGGACGTCGATCACAACCCGGGCGATTTCGATGTGGATGCGATGATGATCTGGGACGTCCTGAACGACGACGAGTTCGGAGAAGGAGACATGATCCTTTTCAGCGTCCGTCCGATCGAGGACCTGTTTGACGGCGGTGAGATCTGGCTGTACAAATCCGGCGATGACTCCGCCGAATTCCTTACACACGGTCTGCTGGACGATGACGTGACTCCGCGTGTCTGGAATACGGCAAACGAAGTTTCGCTGCACTTCTTCGGAGACGAATCGCACAGCGAAAACATCAACGCACTGGAGGCAGTGGTGCCCGAGCCATCAACCTTAGCACTGACTATCGTTGGCGGATTGCTGATGTTGCATCACCTGCCAAGGCGTCGTCGCGTCGCCTAACTTGTGTTGCCTGTAAGCGACAAAATACATCAGAAATAACCATCTAAAAAGCCCTCACACTACGCGTGAGGGCTTTTTTGTTTGCCGCCGATGCCGATCAAACATCGCTGATCAGTTTATCGTAGAAATCGACCAGATCATCGCGACGCTCGTCATCCGCCCGGGCGGCTATGGCCGTACGGGGATGCTGGTTGAACTGGCCCGTCATTTGGTATTCGCCAAACGGTCCCCAGTCGAGTTCCTTGTGCATGGGGTGCATATAGTCTCGCACAAACTTGTAGATCGGTCGGATCTTGAACTTGGGATTGCGGAGGAAGCCGATCAACAGTTCCATGGGGCAGTTACCCGCTCCACGCCCGATGCCGGCCATCGAAGCGTCGACCCGATTGGCGCCGTGTATGATGGCTTCGATCGAATTGGCGAATGCCAGTTGCTGGTTGTTGTGTGCGTGCACTCCGACTTCTTTTCCGGTGGCCTGGCCGTATTCGAGGTACTTCTTGACGAGTATCTCGATTTGTTCGCAATACAGCGCGCCGAAGCTGTCGACCACGACGATCGTGCTCGCCGGGGTTTCGGCCAGCACCTCGAGAGCTTGGAACAGTTCGGTGTCTGAAGTGATGGAGATGGCCATCAGGTTGGCCGTGACTTCATAGCCCTTCTGATGGGCGTCATTGATCATGTCGACTGTTTCAGAAAGCTGATGGACATAGAAAGCCACGCGGATTACGTCCAGCACGCTTTCGTCCTTGTGCAGGATATCGGTGCGCCAGTCGGTTTTGCCGGCATCGGCCATGGCCGTCAGTTGCAATGGTGTGTCGTTTTCGCCCACAATTCTGCGAATATCGTCCTCGTCACAGTATTTCCAGGCACCGTGCTGGTCGGGAGCGAACAGTTTTTTGGAAGCCTTATAGCCGATCTCCATATAGTCGATACCGGCTTCGACACACGTGTCATACACGGCCTTGACGAATCCGTCTTCAAACATGTGATTGTTGATCAATCCGCCGTCGCGGATGGTGCAATCGAGGACCTTAAGTTCGGGCCGGTAAGTTATCCAGGGAGCAGTCACGGAAATTCCTTCCAATTGGAAGCGGGTGAAAAATTGTTATACGCCAAACTTATAGATTGTACTTCGCAGGGGCGGGCTGTCAAAGGCGTAGGGCATAACACCCTCTGGCGGGTGGTAGAGAAATGACCATCGTGGCATTTTTATTCTCTGTGGTGGGAGTGATCACGCATACTCCGAAGTAATTCTGCCTATATTTCAGGATTTCATTGATTCGGTTACCTGTCGTTGCAATAATTTCACAATAGTCCGCCGGCATTTTCGGCAAGGATAAAACACGATTTCGCGGTGCTGTTTTCCTCACACATCCCACTTTCCCATAAAAGCATTTTGGAGTTTTGCCATGTGTCCCGATGAAAGTCATGAAAATCATCCTCCTATCCAGCCTCATTGCTGCCCTTGTTGCGACCATTCGGAGGAATCGCAAGGCGACCGTGGAGGTGTTTCGCGCCGCGGCTTTATCGGCGGTGTAAGCGGAATCGCCATGGCCGGCCTCTCCTGGTCGGCACTATCGGCGGCCCAGGTCAAGCAATCCTCGGGCGAACCGTCGGCAGAGCCGGCGCCGCCCCGCAAAACCCTGGTCGTCAAACCCATCTTCGTCTACAGCGTTTACCAACGCCGGCCGCAGACGAGTTGGCGGCCCTGGGGCGGCATTCAAACACAGGCAGATGCCGACAAAGAAGTCAAGAATATTACGGCCGAGTTGAAGGCGCTCGAGTCGCGCGCCGATTTCCCCGTCAAATTCCAAAACGTGGCTGCCGTCCAGGATCAGAAAGCCGTTGCCGCGCTCAAGGCGGATACGTCGCCGGATGTCTACCTCATCTATGCGGCCGGCGGTAGCATGCCCACGCTCACCGACGCCATTGGACTGGCCGACGCCAAGGATAAAGACGCCATCGTCTTCCTGCGGCACCGCTCGGGACCCGTTTATCTGTGGTACGAGATCATGAGCCCACGGTACTTGCGCCGCCACTCGGATAAACTCGCCGTCGAAAACATCGACTTCGATGATGTTGTTGTCGACAACCAGGACGATATTCTCTGGCGGCTCCGCGCTCTATGCGGCCTGCGCAACACGGTCGGCAGCCGCATCCTGGCGGTTGGTGGACCCGGCGCATGGGCCCAGCCCAAAGGAAAAGTGGATAAACTCGTCAAGGACCGTTGGCAACTCGACGTGCGCACGATTACTTACAATGATCTGGGCAAGCTGATCGAAGCCGCTCGCAAAGATCAGGCCGCCGTAAAGGACGCCAAAAACCGCGCGGCTGCGTACTTGAAAACGCCGGGCACGAAGCTCGAAACCAAGTTGCCGTTTGTCGAAAACGCTTTCCTCCTGGAAAGCATATTCCGCGCGCTCATGAAGAAGGCCGACTGCCGGGCCATGACCATCAACAGTTGCATGGGCACGATCATGCCCATGTCGCAAACCACCGCCTGCCTGCCGCTGAGCACGCTCAATGACGACGGCTATCTGGCATTTTGCGAATCGGACTTCGTCGTCATACCGTCGGGCATTCTGCTGGGATCGATTTCGGGATGCCCCACGTTCCTTAACGACCCCACGCATCCGCACCACAACATGATCACCCTGGCCCACTGCACGGCCCCGCGGCGCATGGACGGGAAGACACTCGAACCGGCGAGTATCATGACCCACTTCGAGTCGGACTACGGCGCCGCGCCAAAGGTCGACATGCACGTGGGACAGGAACTGACGTGCATCGCTCCCGACTTCGACGCCAAACGCTGGCTGGGACTCTCGGCCGAGATCGTGGCCCATCCACTCTTGCCGATCTGCCGCTCGCAAATCGACGTCAAGTTCAAAGCCGACAGCGATACGGTCGCCAAACACATGCCCGGTTTCCACTGGATGGTGATCTACGGCAACTATCTCCGCGAGGCGGGCTACGCCCTCAAACGCGTGGGCATCGAGTGGGAAAATCTGGGGTAAGATAATTCAATTCGACAATCATACTGTTACACCCACCGATGATTCTGTACTGCATTCGACACGGAGAGAGCACCTATAACGCCGAGGGACGAATCCAAGGACAATCGGACGTGCCGCTTTCTGAACTCGGTTGGCGGCAAGGCCGGGCGGCCGCCCGGGCAATGGTCGGCCGTGGAGTAGAGGCCGTTTTCGCCAGCCCGCTGAAAAGGGCCAAATATACCGCGGACATGGTTGCCGAGGCTTTGGATTTGGACGTGCAAACCGACGAGCGGCTCAAGGAAGTCGACTGCGGCGTGTTCCAAGACCGCATGCGCCAGGAAATCCTCCGCGAGTACGCGGGCATGATCGAACAGTGGCGCAGCGGCCGGCCCGACTTCGCCTTCCCTCAAGGCGAATCGCGGCAAAGCATCATCCGTCGTGGACATGAAGTTCTCGACGAGATTTCGAAAACTCCATACGAAACCGTGGCCGTAGTCTCCCACGGTGGCCTGCTACTGGCCGGCATAAAGAGCCTCTTGGGCCTGCGCCCCACCGATCAGCCCCTCTCGATGGCGAATACTTCCATCAGCAAACTGCAATTCGGCCCCGACAACCAGGTGGAACTGCTGGAGTTCGACCGCACGGATCACCTGAATGATATATAACTGAGTGTGGGGGGCCGGCGTGTGGCACACCCAGAATGGGCGTGGAGGAAAGAAGGGTGTGTGCTTGCACACACCGAATGCACAATCCATGTCACGATATGTCGCGACTTCATGCATGGTGGGCTACGAAGGTCATCGAGGTTGGGTGCACTACCTGGCTGTTTCTCCTAAACTTCAAAATCAAGGGTATGGCAGAGCGATAATGAAGAAAGCCGAAGAGATCCTGGCTGATGCGGGATGCCCTAAGATAAACCTGCAAGTTAGAACATCCAATCAGAAAGTCATCGGATTTTATCAAAGCATGGGATTCAGAACGGATGACGTCTTCAGTATGGGAAAGCGTCTCGAGCCGGATGAACCCTATCAAGCCTGAGCGTGTCTTGTGGCTATATCTTACGGCGCTTCCGCCGGAAAACGAAAATGCCAGGGGCAGCGACCGCAAGTTGTTTTACCGTTCTCGTTGAAGATGCCGCCGTGGCGGAAGAGGCCGGGGTGGCGGGCGTTGTCGCGACACAAAGGCCAGCGCGTATCGCCCGCTGCGTGATAGCCGGCAAAAGCCGGGCAGTCTTCGCGGACAAGATCGTCGTCGTT
>JAFGTN010000684.1 GCA_016934075.1 Pirellulales bacterium | reverse complement strand
GAGGCTGACCGACTGGGCATGAAGGTGTTTTACGCCATTGGGCTGCGCGGCCGCGTTTCGCAAGTACGTGACTATAATATGATGCAAAAACCGTGGCCCGACTACTGGTTCAAGTGGAACACGGCCCTGACAAAGGCCTTGGTGAAAAGCTATGGCGACCGGCCCAGCTTCAGCGGCCTGTATTTGGCCTACGAAAGCGATTTTCAGCCGCTACACATCGAACTCTACGAGCGACTGGTGGCCAAGGATATCCGCTCGGTTGTAGGCAAAGTGCCCGTGCTGGTCTCGCCCGGAAGCCTGGGCAAGGTAGGCATCCCGCTGGAAGAACTGCCCGCCGCCATCAGCCGCACAAGCATCGATATCCTGGCCTCACAAGACTACGGTGGACGCACGCACGACGTCCAAAACGCCCTGAAACTGGTGCAAGGAAACGCTGAAGCTCTTAAGAAAATCGGTCCCAAGCTGCGCGAAAACGGAACAACTGTCTGGTCGAACTGCGAAACGTTCGTACTGGACAGAACACCCGACGGACGTGGCGCCTGCGTGCCCGGCCCCATCGAACGCATCACCCAGCAGATCGAAATACAATCGCCCCTGGTCGATAAACTGATCACCTGGATATATCCGGGTGTAATGAACAAGCATACCGAGCTGGTGACTATCGGACATCCTTCGAGTAACAAGCTCAACGCGGATTATGTAAAATATCTCAACAGCAAGGGGCTGCTTGCGAAGCCTGCAAGCTGACAACTGCATTTTTTTACGGCAACCCGCCTATTGATAACCTACCTCAACCTGACCATACCGAGACTTATCCCAACGGTCTCCTAACATTCCCTCCCAAAATGGAACTGAAATCATGCTCGTACCACGCTTTCTCACCGCAATGCTTTTTGCAGTAATAATTAGTTTTTCGTCAATATCCACCGCGTCGACAGCGACCGAACCCATCGAGCTGGACCAACGCCCCGCAAGCGAAAGTGAATGGGGATATCGTCCGGCGCCAGGTTCGTCTTCGGAGACAAATCCGCCGGCGTTTTCCTGGCGACCGCAGAAAGGGATCGTAAGCTGGCAGGTCGAAGCACGGCAATGCGATCCCGATGGCGGTGAAAAGTATCTCGCTGAAAATATTACATTCAACGTGCATTGCCCCGCGCGGACATTGGCCCCGGGTAAGTATGTATGGCGTTATCGGGGTGTCGACAAGGACGGCCGTAAGACGGAGTGGAGTATCGAGCGAAAATTTACGATTCCCGCCGATGCTACAAAAATGCCCATGCCCAAGCGGTCGGAACTGTTGGTCCGCATTCCCAAGTCGCATCCTCGCTTGTTCCTCCGCCCGGAGGATCTCCCACGAATCAAAGAGTTGGCCGCCGGTTCCATGCGGTCGGAGTTCGAAAAGCTGGAGAACCAGTGTAAAAGCATCTTGAAAAATCCGCCGCCGACAAAGGAACCGCAAAAATATCCCAAGGGCACGGTCCGCCTTAGCGAAGAGTGGCGCAAGATTTGGTGGGGCAATCGCGTCTACACGGTCAGCGCTTTGGGAAATGCCGCTACGCTGGGCTTCGTTTGGCAAATCAACGGTGACGAAAAATGCGGCCAACTGGCTAAAAAAATTCTTCTGGATTGCGCCAAGTGGGATCCCAAGGGATCGACCGGATATCGCTACAACGACGAAGCCGGCATGCCTTATGCATATCATTTCTCCAGAACCTACACATTCATCCACGATCTGCTCAGTGAGGAAGAGCGCAAAACCTGCCGCCGGGTGATGAAGATCCGCGGCGACGAGATGTATCACCACCTTTACCCGCGGCATCTCTGGCGGCCCTACGCCAGCCACAGCAATCGCGCTTGGCATTTCCTGGGCGAGGTGGGCATCGCTTTCAAGGACGAAATCGACGGTGCCGACGATTGGATCTGGTTCGCGGCTAACGTATTCCACAATGTTTATCCGGTTTGGAGCGACTCGGACGGGGGCTGGCACGAAGGCATGGCCTATTGGAGCAGCTATCTCACGCGTTTTACCTTGTGGGCCGATGTGATGCGAGCGTCCATGGGGATCAACGCTTACCAGAAACCGTTCTTTTCCAATGCCGGCTACTACTCCATGTACTTGATGCCGCCGGGTAAGCAGGGCGGTGGGTTCGGCGACTTGACCGCGCATCGCAAAGCCTCGCACAACGTCACACTCGTCAGTCAATTTGCCGGCCAGTCGGGCAACGGGCATTGGCAATGGTACGTCGAGCAACTCGGCGGCCCCGGGCAGATGAGCGGCTACATCGGCTTTCTCCGCGGCGCGCTACCAAATGTCCAGCCCACCGTGCCCGACGATCTCCCCAGTTCGCGGGTGTTCCGCGGTATCGGCCAGGCATATCTCAACAGCAATCTCAAAGATGCCGCCGACGGTGTACAGATTGTTTTCAAGTCAAGCCCCTTCGGCACCCAGTCACATGGATACGAGGCCAATAACTCTTTCTTGCTCTGGGCATACGGACAGCGCTTGCTGATCCGCACCGGGCTTCGCGATGTTTACGGTAGCAAACACCACAAGGAGTGGATGTGGAGCACGCGATCCGTCAACAACATTACGGTTATCAACGACGATGAGAAAGGCGAGGCCGAACTCGGGCAGGCGCGACGCACTGCCGTTGCCAAGGGCCAGATCGTCGATTTCCATACCACCCCGGCAATCGATGTTGTCGTGGGAGAGGCCGGCTCGGCATATTCGTATACCGGTTACATATCTAAAAAGCCCGGCCCATTGAACCGCTTCACCCGGGCAATAATCTTCGTCAAACCCGATCTGGTTATCGTCTACGATCGGCTGGCGGCGACGAAGGAGTCGAGATTCCGCTACCGGCTGCATGCCGTGAACCGGTTCGATGCCGAAAACCAACAGGCCATCTCGCTAAGCGTGAAGGACGTCGGCTGTAAAATTTCCATACTTCATCCAGACGGACTTGAACTCAGCCAAACCGATCAATATGATCCCAATCCGCGTCCACGAGTGAAACTCCGCGAGTGGCACCTTTCGGCCGATACGACCAGTCCGGCCGAGAAGATGGAATTTGTAACCCTCATAAGGCCCTACCGGATCGATGCGAAAGTTGCGAAGCCCAAAGATGCAAACTTGAAATCCGTTGATGACGGCTATGTTCTAACGGCGAAAGTACCCGCCGGGACGGTTACCGCTTTGTTGCCCAACAACGATGGCGGAAGCTTGCGGGCCGAGGGACTCGAAACCGATAACCGCATCGCCGTGCGGCTATGCCGAGAAGACGGATCGGAAGTTGAAACGGTTCATGCAAAAATGAAGATGGAATAAAATCGCATGATGCAGCTTGGAATTCATGTCGGAACCTTCTCGCGGCCGACGTTCGACGAAATCCTCGACGCCGTGCTCGAGCATGGGCTCGAGTGCGTGCATTTCAACTTCAAAGCCTTGGGGATGCCGTCCATGCCCGAGAGAGTTGATGAAGACACCTGCCGGCAAGCGGCCGAAGCGGTTGCCCGACGAGGTCTTCAAATGGGAACCGTTTCGGGCACATTCAACATGATCCATCCCGACCCGGCCGAACGTCGGAACGGACTGGAACGCTTCGAGGTTATCGCCCGCTCGGCCGAGCTGTTGGGAACTAAAGTCGTCACGCTCTGCACGGGCACACGCGATCCGCATAACATGTGGCAACGTGATGCCGACAACGACACGCCCGAGGCCTGGGCCGATTTGACCGCTACGCTCGAAAAAGCCCTGATGCTGGCCGAACAATACGATGTTACGCTGGGCGTCGAGCCGGAGGTTTCAAACGTTGTCGATACGGCAGCCAAGGCACGACGTTTGTTGGATGAGATGGGCTCGCCGCGACTGAAGATCATCATGGACGGGGCTAACCTCTTCCACGGCGGCGAGCTAGCGCGTATGGACGAGGTCCTTGAACGGGCATTCGAACTATTAGGACCGGATATCGTTCTGGCTCACGCCAAGGATCTGGACCGCGATGGCGAAGCCGGACAGATTGCGGCAGGGAAGGGCTTGTTGAACTACGATTGTTATCTGGGACTCTTGAAAAAAGTCGGCTTCGAGGGGCCATTGATTATGCACAGTCTGGCCGAGACGGAAGTAGCAGGCAGTGTGAGGTTCCTGCGCGAAAAACTGGCGCGGTTATAGCAATACTAACCTGAAACGCAAGCGAAGGGAAACGACGTGTATCTCTGTTCCTCCCTTCGCTTGCGCTTCGGGTTAGTAAACTGCGATCCACATCTACTTAATTATCCGCCTCAGAATCCAATCTCGCATACGGTCGGGCATGACGCGGAATAACGGAAAAAGCAACTTACCTAACGGCAGTGAGACCAGATAGCGGGTTTTCGCCCGTCGAGCCGTCAGCGCATGCCGCACGGCCCTGGTCACTTTTTCCACCGGTAGCGCAGTGCGTTCACTTTCGCTGATGACTTGCGACATTTTTTCGATCACGTCGCTGTAGAGTTCGCGTCCCTCCGGTGTGGCTTCCGCTTTGAGACGTTCGATATCTTCCTGGGCCTTCTCCCATATATCACTTTTGATACTCACCGGCTCAACGAGCGAAACCGAAATCCCCCAGTGAGCAAGCTCGACTCGCAACGAATCGGAAAATGCTTCCAGGGCAAATTTCGACATGCAATATGGCCCCAGAAATGGCGATGCTACCAGCCCGCTCACCGATCCCATATTAACAATTCGCCCGCGAGCCACCCGCAACATGGGCAACATGGCTTGCGTTACGGCTACCTGCCCGATGAGGTTGACTTCCAACTGGTGGCGAATTCGCTCGATGGCGACTATCTCCAGAGGTCCCGATACGGCAATGCCGGCGTTGTTGACCAGAGCGTCCAGTCCGTCTGGGCCGACGGTCTGTTCGATGGTATTTGCCGCGGCCGCGATCGATTCTTTATTTGTAACGTCGATTATGATCGGCACGATCCGTGATTCATTGCCGATGGCCCGTGCCGAGTCGGCGAGTTGTTTGCCCGCCTCTTGCGTGCGCACACCGGCATAAACCCGCCATCCCAGACGGTCCATTTCCAGGGCACAGGCCGCTCCCAGGCCGGTCGAGGCGCCGGTAATCAGGACTGAGGGATGTTTTGTTTGATTAGACATGTGCATGATAGTAGGGTGCGTCCACGACGCACCAAAGCTTGTTTGGTTAACTCGAATGCTAGGGCTTCTGGTGCGTCGCGGACGCACCCTACAATGATCAATCATCCCACGGGCTGGTGCGGGCCGGTTGTTGCGGACCGTGTTTGAGTTCGTCCAGTTGGGCATCTTCTTCGGCGACACGTTTGGGCTTGGCCACGCGAATCGCTTGCACTTGCCGGGCTACGCTGGGGACATTTATAAGAAAAATGAACATGGCTGCCAGGGACAACACTATAAGCAGTAAAGGCATTTCGGATCGCCAGCCCCGACGGTCGATAAGATATACAAGAGTCCAAATCGGGCTGGGGATCTGCAACAAGCTGTATCTCGCATTGCGAAGCGATACGAGGGAAAATTGTATGACCATGGGCACACCGCAACCGATCATCAGCAGTGCTACCTGTGTCAAACCGGCCATCAAGATGGTGGGCCGCGTGAAACGCTTAACGAAACGAAGCAACAGCAGTCCCAGCCCCAGGTAAATAATTACATAGCAGAACCCTATGTAACCGATTGCTATATATTTAATGGCTTCATCAAACGACATGCGTTGAAATTGATAGATCCCAAATGATCCAATAACCTCGGCGACCAACAAAGCCGCAACCGCCATGACCACGCACGATAGCATGCCGGTCACGGCCAGCATGTAGCCCGTGCCCGGGCCGGGATAGAGGCCGGCTAGGAAGACACGTCCCAAAAGGCTTTGCGGCAAGTTGCGTTTGGCGCGATTTGACAACTCGGGCGTCTCGCCGGTCATCAGCCCACCCAGGATATACCACTGCAGGCCGGCTAAGATCATGTAAACCAAAGCGATCTCTTCTTCGCCGTGTTCGGTCAACCAAATCCAGGCCATCCAGCCGGTGAAGAGCGCGTGCTGCACAATCATCACGATCCTTAACCGCGTCGAACGGTTATCCGAAGCGAACGTCAATTGCGCGGCGGCGGCCAGAAACACCAAGGCGAAGTACGAAACGTAGGCCGTCAGGAACATGGCGTTGCCGATCCAAAACCATTTATCATCGATGGGTATCGATGTTCCACCTCGGTCGAAACTTTCCACGGCGATAACGCATGCCGCCCAAAACCCGCACAGTAGGCCACCGATCACGAAGACCGATAAAACGATTTGCCAGTGTTTCGATCCGGTTAGCGTGCTTAGCAGCATAGCGATCATCGAAAAGGCGGCCGATGCCAGGATCAGGTAAAATAGAAACGCTATAATCGTGGGAAAATCGATGCCGCGAAGCATGTAGGTGAAGCCCAAGCAAGGCGAAATGGCCGAAAGATAGATAGCCATTTGTAAAAACGCACTGCCCAGTTTGCCCGAAACTATCTGTCGAGGTCGCAAAGCGGTTATCGAAAGCAGGTCGTAGGTGCGGTCCTCCTTTTCCGAAGTTAAACCTCGGAACGCACCAAAGGGCACTATTACCAATAGCGGGAAAGCCAGTATGCAATAATAGCCGACGAACATCTCGGCGCCTCGGGCGCCGTAGTGAATGTCGGGGCCGATCATGGCCACGCCCAATATCGACCAGATCCATCCGCAAAACAACAACAGACCGAAAGTCACCATGAACTGGCGGCTCTTGAGCGCTTGGCGAGTTTCCTTGACAAGGATCGGATTAAGACGATCTCCCCCCCAGACCAGTGATCGTTCAATGAATTCCCAAATCCGTT
The DNA here is from genome assembly GCA_016934075.1 of Pirellulales bacterium. GTDB lineage: Bacteria > Planctomycetota > Planctomycetia > Pirellulales > Thermoguttaceae > JAFGTN01. The sequence goes on along the minus strand of JAFGTN010000684.1, from coordinate 5,141 downwards.
GGAATGTGTTCATAGTCGAACCGGATTTGGCGGTTTCGATGGCAATTGTCTCGCTGGATTCGCTCATTGCACTAGCCCCTCTGTAACTTGCATAAAGACGTCTTCGAGAGATTGCCGTCGCGATCCGAAGGATTCGACCTGGAAATCAGCCATTATCATTGCCCGTAACAGGTCGGCCTGCTGTTGCCGGTCGCCATCGAAGAGGAAAGAAATCTTTTGCCCGTCGGTTTGTGGTTTTTCGATTTGGGCGTTGGCTGCGAGCCACTCGGCTGCCGCCTGGGTGTCTCCGATCAGGCGGATTTCCATGACTTTTTTTGCTTGCCTTGCTTTGTGGCGCGGGTGCTGAATGGCGTCCACGGCGCCCACGGCCAGCAACCGGCCTTGTTCGATGATGCCCACCGTGTCGCAAACCTCGGACAGTTCGGTGAGGATGTGCGAGCTGATGAGCACCGTTTTACCCTTGGCCGCCAGATCGCGGATCATCTCGCGAAGCTCGATGCGAGCGCGAGGATCGAGTCCGGCGGCCGGCTCGTCCAGCACCAGTACGGTCGGGTCGTGGATCAAAGCTCGGCCCAGGCAGAGTCGCTGCCGCATCCCCTTGGAAAGACCGTCGGTGGGTTTATCGGCCAGCACGTCCAGCCCAGTGAAATCCATCACCTCCTCGACCGCGCGCTCGCGCTTGGCACCGCGGAGGTGATAAGCTCGGGCAAAAAAATCAAGGTATTCGCGGACGTTGACGTTGGGATACGTGCCCGTATAGTCGGGCATAAAACCCAACCGGTGCCGCACGCGATCGGGATCCTCGACGACCGAAAACCCATCGACGAAGGCGTCACCGGCCGTAGGCTGATCGAGCGTGGCCAGGATCCGCATGCTCGTGGTCTTGCCGGCCCCATTGGGACCGATGAAACCGAAAACCGTGCCGCGCTCGACACCGAAGGAAACACCGTCGACGGCCTTTGTCTGGCCGAAATGGCGGAAGAGTCCGCGGAATTCGATCATCGTGTTCGAATCGATCATTTCGCCGCCTCCACGCGCCAGGTGCCGAAGATGACGTGGAAAGAGTCCACGTCCTTGAAGCTGTACGGGCCGCCCACGACGACCTCGGGCGAACGGTCAACTATTGCCACGTAAGAACACGGTGAGAGGGAACGGCAAGTCAACTTGCGTTCGAGTAAGCTATTGTCCGAAACATTGGAAACATTCACGCCGGGATAATACCTGCGGAGATTCCTCATGCCCTCGGGATACCGCGGCTTCTCTTCCAGGGCGCGTTGTTCCAGTCGCGCGAAAGCCTCCGTCTGTGTGACTTCACTTGCCGAAACGATCGCGTCTTGTTCTACATCGGAAACCCAATAGTATTTGCCGTCGGACATCCGAACCACCAAAAGCTCGATGGAAGTGCCCAGGTTGTTTTTTACTTCGATTTCCTTGACGCCGTTAGGCGATGGCGAGATTTCCAGGCCTGCCGTGCAAGGTCGACTGCGAAGTGTAAGAAACTGAGTAAGCGTGCGGGCATCCAGCCATCCTTTATGCATCCATTGCTCTTCGTCCCAGTAAAGCGCGCGAACATGGCGGCTGTTAATAGACGCTGGAGACTCGATGGGAATAACCGCCACATCGTCGGGGAACGTCAGCCCACGGCTGGGAGCCATGCCGGCGTAGTAGCAAAGCCGGTTCCAACATACGGCCCGGTCACGATGCTGGTCGATAACGGTGGCGCTGCGCATGCGCACGCGAGTACTGAATCCGTCGTCCACCACGGCGTAGGCGAACAGACCGGCGGTCACCAGAATGGCACCGGCCGGAATGGTGACAACCAGCAAGTTCAACCTCCGGATACGTTTGAGCGCTATGTAGTTCAACGGTCCGATGGCAAGCACGAAAAAAGTGAGCAAAACGCGAAAGGCTCCGACCGGGGCAAGCCCCACGCCGGGTATGCGGAAATTGAGGAAATAGCCGTTGTCACCGTATATCGAAACTCCATGTCGTTGATCCCAATTCCAGCGATTCTGACCGGTTGCGGACAGCAACCACCCCCATTGCCATCTCGTTCCAGGGAAAGGTTTATCGTCTTTCAAGGCGACTATCATACCCATGTCGAAATCGCGAAAGACAAAATGTGGGTCCGCCGGTGTCTTGGGCGCTTTGCGCGAGCGGTTAGGTTGCGGAGTATATTGATCGTAAGCGGAGATTATACGACGACGGCCGTAAATCCCGCCGGAATAACGGCCCGATTGTTCTTTTTTCATCTCATGGCCGAAAAGTTCTGCCTGCGGTTTAGTCCAGCCGGTGGTCGGGTCTTTTTTAGTGTCGGTTTTTGGCATTTCCAACAACCGATGCAACTCGTCAATCCGTTCCCACTTGGCGCCGACGCCGTATATCCAAAGATTGCCACCCGATGCCGTCCAGGCGGTAATCGCGCCGAACACCTCGGGTTGTTTGTTCTTCAGGTCGCTCAGTTGTTTCAGCGAAAGACAAACCACGTCCAAGCCCGTATAGTCGATCCAGCGTGGAGGGAGCTTGGCAGACGGAACCGCCAGCGCGGACGGCAAAGGAACTTTGAGATTCGTCTTCGCGACGCCCATGCCCATGCCGACACCCATGCCGCCGCCCATGGTTACCTGGGGGACGGGAACTCCCTGGCCTTGGAGATTGACAGGCGAGCCGAAATGCAAACTCAACTCGTTGGTGTCGGGCAGTTTGTCGCCAACAAACAATATGCCTGGCGTTTCGCCCCATACCTGATTGTATTGCCAATTGCCGGCAGTGCGTCTCGACGGATTGAATTGAAGGTTGGAAAGCGGTTTGACCAACTCTTCATCTTCGTAAACAAGTACCTTGAATGTGTCCCAGGTTGCGATTTCAGGAAGCGAAACCACCTTGGAAATGCGGGTCGAACCGGCGGGGATCTTGAAGTCTTCGGTTACCGTCAACTGTGAAGAGCCTCTGTACCAATTCGAAGACGTAATTATATCGACTGTCAAGGATCGATCGGCTTTCAACGGGGCGGCTGCCGTGAACGTGATCCTCACCGGGCGATATCCGCCGCAAGTCATCCAGCGCGAATCGACCGTCATGCTCAAGCCGGCTCCATTTACGACCAGATTCTCGCCGGAAATTCGCCATGGCTCGATTTGCTGGGCGCGTGCGAGTTGAGCCCCAAGAAACGTGATTATTAGAAAAAACAAGCATAAAGTCCCACCGGGTGGATTCTTTGGTGGTAATGACTCGGCCGACGGCGATGGGGCAAAAGGCGAATCGGTGGGCTTACCGTCGCCGGGAACTTTCCCGAGCACCGCAGACTGACTTGACTTCTTCTCACCTCGGAAACGGTTCAGGCAAGCCGACGTTATCCAGACAACGGTAAAAAGCCCTGTTCCACAAATCGCCAAAACCACCAGCGAAACAACGCCGGCCGATATGCCCACGGCCCACTCATTGCCGCGCACGGCCATCCCGGCCACGGAGAAACAAACCGCACAAATGGTGGTTACGATCAATAACGTTCGTATTGAAAACTGCGGAATCAGCATCACCACATTATTGCGGAAACATGCCCCCCAAGGCAAGTGCTGGATAATTATCGAGTTTCCAGTTATCAGTTGTCAGTTTTCAGCTAAAAACATTTGACATTCCCCTCACCACAATATTTCTGCCTTCCACCCTCTGCCCTCTGCCCTCTGCCCTCTGCCCTCTGCCCTCTGCCCTCTATCCACACCACAACCACGACACGATTTCCCCAACGGTGACATAATAGTAAAAAGCAGTCAACAAGCCGCATGCATGTAAACACTCCCTCGGGCGGCGGGTGGGCTTGGCTAAGTGGGCTTTTTACAGATAGAATAATGCCCTCAATGGATGACCAACAGAATAATCCACAATATATAATTGCCGAACTCGTGCAGGGAAGTGACGAAAATCAACCGCAACCGCTCCCGCCCTCACAACCGCGGGTAGCTTTGCCGGTGATGCTGTTCATTGCAACGTGCCTGAGCACGTTTATGGTGGGTGGTATCAGCGCGGGATTAAAAAGTTTTGTTCCTCCCGTTGTTGATTGGAGCCAATTCCTCTCGCCCGACTTCATCACCATCTATCCACCCGTAATTCATTGGAACTATTTTCTCTGGGGCGGTTTCTGCTATGCCGCGCCTTTGATGACGATTCTGATCTGCCACGAGGCGGGACATTTCATCCAGGCTCGACGGTATCATGTGTCGGCAAGTTTCCCTTATTTCATACCCGTTCCGCTTCCGCCCATCGGGACGATGGGAGCCGTGATTGGCATGTCGTCGAACATGCGCGATCGCAAAGCACTCTTCGATATCGGAATTACCGGTCCGCTGGCCGGATTGGTACCCACGATCATCTTCTGTGTTTTAGGGCTTTCCTGGTCGAATGTGGCACCCTTGCGGGCAGGCATTCACGAGTACTTTGGCGAGCCGCTGCTCTTCAAGTTGATAATACGGCTTACGCTGGGTGATATCCCGGCAGGACATGACGTCTTCCTTCACCCCACGGCCTTTGCCGGTTGGGTGGGACTTTTGATAACTTCGTTGAATCTTTTCCCCATCGGTCAGTTGGATGGCGGGCATGTCTTTTATTCACTGCTGCTGAAGAAGTCGTACATCCCCGCGTCGATGTTGCTGAATCTTTTGGCGGTGGGAGCCATCATCATGGCCTTCGGGTATGGCAACCCCATGTGGATTTTGATGATCATGCTTTTGTTCATGATGGGCCCCTACCATCCGCCCACCGCCAACGATTATGTCTCTCTAGGCTGGGTGCGAACCGTGCTGGGATGGCTAACACTTGCGTTCGTGCTGATTGGATTCACACCCATGCCGTTCTTTCTGATAGAAGTTTCGGGCAATCGTCCAGTCAAGCAATCCATTGAACAACCGTCCGAGCTACACGAACAGCCGTGGCAACGGATTCCGCCGCGCACCGCGCCTCCCGCTGAAGAGCCCGCCGACGAAGAGGCCTATGAGTATGGTCAGATTGTGAGGTTCCGGAATGTTAACCGCCTGCATCGAACCGTTTTGCCAATTGGTGGCCAGGATCGTGGCGTCGATATCGTCGACCTTACCGTCCGCGTTGAAGTCGCCGTCGCTCCATTGAGCGTCGGTTGATTGCCAATT
>JAFGTN010000683.1 GCA_016934075.1 Pirellulales bacterium | reverse complement strand
GTGGATGCAAGGCGAAACCGACAGCCGCGACTCCACCAAGGCCCATAGCTATAAGGAGAATCTGACAAATTTCATCAAGGCTTTGCGCGCCAATATCAAGGGCGCCGAGAATATGCGGTTTGTGATCGGCCAGATCAGCGCCAAGGCCAAATATCTCAATGTGGTTCAGCAGGCGCAATACGACGTCAGCCAGAACAAAAATAACGTCTCGCTGGTAGTTACGAAAGATCTACCGCTTAAGCCCGACAATACACACTACGGCCCTGCGTCACAAAGGGAACTGGGGAAGAGATTCGCGGATATCATAGAAAAAGGGGAAAGGTGAGGTATGTTCAATCAGTTGAAAAAAGGATTCACGCTCGTGGAGCTGTTGGTGGTGATCGCCATTATCGGCATTCTTATCGCTTTGCTCTTACCGGCGATACAGGCTGCACGAGAAGCGGCACGCCGCGCCACTTGCACCAATCATTGCAGGCAAGTCTGCCTGGCTTTACACTTGTACCACGACGTGCACCATCAATTTCCGCCCGGCTATGATTCTAAGCAATGGCCCTGGTCCGTTCGGCTGCTGGGCTACATCGAGCAGGGTGACGTGGTCGCCAAAATGGACTGGACCGCTTCCTCGGGCGATACCAATACTTTTATAGGCACGGGCATGGAGATTGTTCTTACAAACAATATCACTTCCATACAATGTCCGTCGGACCCCAACATCACAAAAAGATACAATATCGGGGCAGAGTGTACGGTTAACCCAAATTCACTGCCCAGGGCTCGGATCTCGTATGCGGGTAATTATGGCAGGTACTTGGATTCAAATTATTATTCGAGAATAGGTTCTTATACAGGACCGGATGATCCAGCCGTACGTTCGCGCGGCATTTTTTACAAAGACAGCCATACCTCCATCAATGATATTACCGACGGAACGAGCAGCACGTTGCTTATTTCGGAATTACTCTCCCCCAGCGGCACGTGTACGAATCGAGGATCCAGCAGCTATTGTGAAGGGCCGACGTATGTGCATAATCACACACCCAACGATCCGACGCCTGATATAAACCGCCGCTGCGACGCTCTCGATGCGGTTCCGGGAGCCCCCGCACCGTGTCAAGCCGGAAGCGGTAATCACGGAGGGATGCTGAATATTCCAAACTGGGTTCTGCATACCTCGCGGAGCCTGCATCCCGGCGGCGTCAATTCCGGACTGTGCGACGGCAGCGTTCGCTTCGTCAGTGAAGACATCGACTTGAGAACCTGGTGGGCATTGGGCACGCCCAACGGCGGTGAGATTATTTCCGGCGATGAGATTTGACCGAATCGTGAACAAACCATTCATTAGTGTGTTGTTGCTGCTTGCGGCTTTGTCTGCTATCGGGTGTTCGCGCAGTGCCGGTCGCAATGCCGTAAGCGGCACGGTTACCTTGGACGGCAAACCACTGGAAAACGGCGCGATCAGTTTCAGTCCCGCCCCGGGCGAGAAGGGTCCCAGCTCCGGCAGCAGTATTAATAACGGTGAGTTTACAATTGCCAAAAAACAAGGATTGCCCGCGGGAAAATACGTGGTCGTGATCAGAACGTCCAAACTGAGCGGCCGTATGTTGCGCGATCCGGAAACAGGCAAGAGCTATCCCGAAACAGTGTCCGTGCGATTTCGGGAAGGCGAGACCCTCGAAGCAACGGTATCAGATGACGGAACCAATCGATTTGAATTCCAGCTAAATACAGCCCGCTAGCAACGCACGGATCAAAGATGTTCTCAACGGCTACAACGCTTCTGGTGTGAACGGTTAAGAAAATTGAATTTGAAGGAAACCACGATGTCAACAGTTTCATTCTTGGAGAGATCTTGGAGCTTGGTAATGGCGGGGGTTTGCGCCGTACAATTGGCACCGGCAGCGCCGGCGGAGGAAGCCGCCCCGCGTACCTACGACGTTATTGTGGAACGCAACGTGATGGTGCCGATGCGCGACGGCACGCGTTTGGCGACGGACCTGTATATACCCACCGAGGACGGCAAGCCGCTGAAGAATATACCGGCGGTACTTATGCGCACGCCTTATGGCAAGGACCGGTGGGGCACAAGCAAAAACAAACACATCATCCGCTTTTTCGCCGAGCACGGCTACCTTTCCGCCACACAGGACGTGCGCGGCCGTTTTCATTCGGAGGGTACCTATGGCTACCATAAACAGGAGCCAAAGGACGGCTACGATGCCATCGAGTGGCTGGCCAAGCATCCGCTGTGCAACGGCCGCGTGGGCACGCACGGCCCCTCCGCAATGACCTCAATCCAGTTGGCATCGGCCACCCAGACACCTCCCAGCCTGGCCGCCATGATTCCTCACTGCGGCACGATCAATATGTATCGGCACGGCACTCATGTCGGCGGAGCGTTGCGGTTGAGGAGGTTACAATGGTTTCTGGAGCGGGCGGCTAACAGCAAGGAAGTGCAGGGACGTCCTTGGGCCGCAAAGGCCCTCAAAGAAATGGCTTTTATGCCGAACTTCATAAAGTGGACTTCGCGCACCCCGTGGCGCCGCGGCGAAACGCCGCTCAAGCTGGCCCCAAATTATGAGGATTGGGCAATTCGGGTCTGCTTCGAACATACCGACTATGACGAATACTGGCGCGATCCCGGATCGGCCAGGGACGAATACTTCCATGCTTATCCCAAAATTCCCATCATGTGGGTCACCGGTTGGCTTGATAACTATCCCGGCAGCATCGTCGAGGGCTACCGGCGTATGGTTGAAATGGGACGGGAGAATCAGGCTTTGGTCGTAGGGCCCTGGACGCATAACAGTTTTATCGCTTCGGCCGGAGACGTCAACTTTGGGAACGAAGGCGGTGGATTGGCAAGCTATCACGATTTTCTCAATTTGGAGTTGCGGTGGTTCGATCGCTGGCTCAAAGGCGTTAAGAAAAGCGACACCGGCCCGCCCGTCCAATTTTTCGTGATGGGCGGTGGTGATGGGCACAAAGGCGAGAATAAACGTCTTAACCATGGAGGCTATTGGGAGGCGAGCAAGAGTTGGCCTCCCGAGGGGGCTTGCGATACAAACTTCTACCTCAATGCAAACGGCACGCTCTACACCGAGACGCCATCGGCGACGGTCTCCTCGACCACCTACACCCACGACCCCAGTAATCCGGTTCCCAGTGCCGGCAATCCCTGGCAATTCTATGGAATCAAGGAGCCAAGGGGCCCCCGCGATCAGATCGAGCTGCGCACGATCCCCGATCGAGGTTTACCGGGAATGCCGATTTCCTCACGGCCCGACGTGCTCTGGTACCAGACTCCGCCGCTGGAGAAGGACCTCACCATTGCCGGTCAGGTACGCATGGTGCTATGGATTTCGTCGACCACACCGGACACCGATTTCTGTGTCAAACTATTGGACATCCATCCGCCAAGCGCCGACTATCCAACCGGGTATTGCATGCCCCTTTCCGACGGAACTCTGCGTGCTCGTTACCGCGAAAGCTTCTCCGCCGCGAAACTCATGAAGCCCGGAGAGGTATACAAATTGGAAATCGATCTCGAGCCTATTGCCAATCGCTTCCTTGCGGGCCATCGTATCGGCGTGTATGTTTGCAGCAGCAACTTCCCCATTGTCGAGATCAACCGGAATACCGGAGATCCGATGGACCGGAGATTGCTTAAAGCAGATAACACCGTCCATCACGACACCGCCCGCCCTTCTCATCTTGTGTTGCCAGTCTGGCGGAAAGATGGATCGTAATCGATATTGCGGACCGGTATGCGTCGTTCTCATTTCCACACGGCATAAAAAGGTTCTTCGCGGAATTCAGTAAGTGAAAATGATGTCAACTTGCCTTC
>JAFGTN010000070.1 GCA_016934075.1 Pirellulales bacterium | reverse complement strand
ATGGTCTTCACCGGCCGGCGGCACTTCAAGCACTAAACATCTTGTGAAAAAGCAAATCGAAGTCGCCCAATAAACCTCACGCAAAGACGCCAAGACGCAAAGTAGGGTGTGTGCTTGCATGCACCAGATGTCTTTTCTTTGCGCCTTAGCGTCTTGGCGTGAGATTGAAACAACTTTCGGGGGAACTCAAAATGCGAATCCCACCGTATTGGTCGAGGGGAACCTTCACCGGCACCAACCAGAAAGGCCGCGAAGAAACCTTCAGGGCCTGGGGTTGGTCTTTTGATAGCTTGGCGGAGGCCCAAAACGATGCGGTCGCCAGGGCGAAAAGAATATTCGAACATTTCATAAGCAATGTCGATTTCGACAGGTACGACTATGTCGATGTTCCCTTGCGCGAGGAAATTCTACACCGGATTGGTGAGGGTGACGATGAGATCGCCGTTATTACCCGCAATAGATACGGGGCAATGGTGCTCAATGCGGCGAGCGTCTGTTTTGTGGATGTCGATTTCCCGCCGGTTCGAGGCCAAGGCTTGGTCGATAGTATCGGATTGATTTTTTCGAAGCAGAAGCGGCAACAAAGGCAAGAGGAAATACAAGACGCGACTTTGATGCTGGTTCGCGAATGGGCCGCGCGAAATCCGCAACGCTCGTTTCGCCTCTATCGAACGGCCGCCGGGTTGCGGCTGCTTTTTACCGATCGGCTTTACGATCCCACGTCGAGCGAAACGGCCGAACTGTTGGGCGAGTTGAAGAGCGATTGGCGTTACCGTAAGCTCACCGAAAAGCAGGCCTGCTTCCGTGCCCGATTGACACCCAAACCTTGGCGTTGCCATTGCAAGCGCCCGCCGGGTCGATATCCGTTCGACGACGGCGGAGCAGAAGAAGCCTATCATAAGTGGTTGGAGAATTACGAAGAAAAATCGCGGGGATATGCAACCTGCCATTTAATCGAATCCAACGGCCGGGGTGCTGGAAATGATGTTTTGGATACGATTATCGAGGTGCACGATCGTTATTCTTGCGGCGCTTCGGATACGGAATTGGCTTAAAGGTTTCAGATAGACCCAATAAGCCTCACGTAAAAACGCCAAGACACAAGAAAGTAGGGTGCGTGCTTGCACGCACCAGATGATGCTGTTCGAAAGCCGAGGGAAGCGAAGCGTGGAAATAGAGAATCCTTATCAGCCGCCTGAAGGCGACGGTCTGGCAGAGATCGCGTCCGGAAATAAATCCCAGCAACCGGTCTACGACACCCGCTGGCAGGCAACACGAGCGGGAATCTGGCGGGGAGCCGTGCTGGGACTGAAGATTTCCTCACCAGTTTCAGCGGTCTTGATAGCCGGCATTCTGCTACTGATAATAGTCCGAACGACCAAGCAAGCCGAATATATATTCTCTGATTATGAGTTCTTTTTAATTTATGCTGTCGCAACGGCAAAGTTGTTTGGCATGATAGTGTTGTTTGGAATTTTCATTGTTCTAATATGCGTAATCCCCGGTGGATTATTAATGGGCCTGATCGAATCTCTCCTCTACCGAAACCCAAAGTAGGGTGCGTCCGCGATGCACCAGGTGCGTTTAGAATAATACAATCACAATCAAAAAGAACCACGAAAGAGGCCGAAAATAAAAATATCGAAACCGATCTTTTGGCTTTTCATAAATCTCCTTCGATTTTTCGTACTTACCGTCTTTCCTGTTAAAAAATATCCTTTCCTTTGCGTCTTGGCGACTTTGCGTGAGGCTTTTCTGGGCCGTTTTTTAATCTCACGCAAAGACGCCAAGACGCTAAGAAAGGTGCCCCAACTTGCCAACCGTGTTTGTTTTGAGTTAGAATGGCGTTTTGGATATTGTTCACCTCTTGATGGTTAATGGTGCGTCGGGGACGCACCCTACGAGGTTTCTCGCAAAATCGGTGCTCCAAACATCCATGTCTACTATTCTCGATAAAATCGTTGCCACGAAACTTGGCGAAATCGAACGGGCAAAGGCCGCTGTGCCCACGGCTGAACTCGAGGCTCGGTTGTCCGCCGCCCCGGCCGTGCGGGATTTTTATGCGGCCCTGGCCGATGGGCCGCCGTGCCGCCTGATTGCCGAAGTTAAGAAAGCCAGTCCGTCGAAGGGTGTGATCCGCGCGGATTTCGATCCGGTCGAAATCGCGCGGACGTATGAGAAGCACGGCGCGCGTTGTATCAGTGTTTTGACTGACGTCGAGTATTTCCAGGGCAGCTTGGACTATCTGCGCGAGGTCCGCGCGGCCGTTGGGCTGCCGGTCTTGCGGAAGGATTTTGTGCTGGATACTTACCAGGTGCTCGAAGCCAGAACCGCCGGGGCCGACGCCGTGCTATTGATCGCCGAGTGTCTTGACGATGAGCAGTTGACGACGCTCTACTCGTCGATTGTCGAGCACGGCATGACCCCGCTGGTCGAGCTTTTCGAGCCGTCGAACCTCGATAGCGTCGTGGGCCTGGGCGCCAAGCTGATCGGCATCAACAACCGCGACCTGCGAACCTTCACAACCGACCTGGAACACACCATCCGCCTGCGAAGTCAAATCCCTTCGGACCGGGTGGTCGTGGGTGAGAGCGGCATCCGCACGCACGAAGACGTCAGGCGTCTGGAAGCCGCCGGCGTGGGTGCCATGCTTGTCGGCGAAAGTCTCATGCGGGAAGCGGATGTGGGGGCGGCGGTCGACGCGTTGTTGGGCAAGTGTTGAGCGGTTTTGAGTGTTCCGGCCCAGCACAGGTTGCCAAGCAGACTGGCACCCGAAGCTTGAAATGTTTTGCCGATCTACTTCCCAAACAAAAACCGAATCGTATTCGTGTTCGACACCGCTTTCTTCAGTTCCGGCGAAAGCGCGTCGAGTGCCGCTTTCTCATCTTCATAACTTGCCTTGAGGTCGAAGTCCATGAATGCGTCGGCGGCTTCTCCCTGTTTGCGGCGGCTGATGTAGCTGTAGAAGGGCGAGTCGCTGCCCCAAAGGATCGTGTCGAGATAGGCTTCCACCAGCGACCGCATCACGCTCGTGTGGTCGGTGTAGTCGGCCGCGAAAAGGTCGTCGCCCGTGGCCATGAAGCCGGGATACTTGAGCACGGCCTGTACCTGGATGGCCATGGCCGATGTATCCACCCAGATATTGTCGGCCGCCGCCGCGCGATCCAGATAGCCACGGTGGAAACCGACGCAATGCGCCAGGCAGAAACGCAGCTCGGGGGCCGAGTCGATGACCTCGAAGGCCATGCGGGCGTGTGAATAGGTCTCTTGGGGGTCGACAGTCGTGTGGAATAGGAAGGGAATGTTCCGCTCGCGGGCGAAATCCAGAAAGACACGGCCTTTCCGCAAAAGCTCCGTAATGGGTGTCTGGCAGGAGACGGGCACGACCTTGATGCCGTAGATAGGGAAATCCTCTTCGAGCTTCTGCAGGGCGTCGACCTGTTCGTAGACCATGCGGCCCGGATCTACCGAAACGAAGGGGATGAATCGGTCCTTATATTCCGGACAGAAACGAAAGACCTCGTTCATCAAGTTGCGGTTCTCGGCCACGTAGGGCGCCGGAGAAAAGGAATGCTTGGCCGGCTCCATGCGGCCTTCGACAAGCGCCGCAAGATCGAAGTACAGTTCCGGATCGCAGGGGAAAACGAGCGCCGTATCGACGCCCCCGCTATGCATGCGATAGTAGAGCCCCTCGATGGATTGCCCATAGGGATACTCGCCGCAGGCCACGGCCTTCGCGCTGATGCCCAGATGGGTGTGGCAATCGATCGTTTTATCAGCCAGATCGGCGGGTGTAATATGACGATTCATAATGGTTGCTGGACTGCCTTCGCGAAGCCGGCAAGCGGCTTTTTAGCAAGACTATCGCGTCCCCCTCTAATATCTCTTCTCTTCGTTCCCTTCTGTAATAATTTCTTCGTTGCCTTCAAAACTCGATCGGCACGCGGCGTTCACTGGTTTCCGTGCTGCAGTCGGCGGCCACCGGGCCGGAGAGGATCAGCTCGCTTTTGATTATTTGCAACATGCTGGCCGGTACCAGGGGCGTTACCGGACCGTGGGCTGCCAAACGGCTGATGAAGCGTTGCCACATCGACTCGCCCGCTCCGAAACCGTCCCAGAAGCTGACAAGTTTCGAGTTGACCAGATCCTTGGGGCCCACGGTGGCCGCCTTGGGCGGAACCCACGACCAGTCGCCCGCGCTTCCGGCATCGGCATAGAGACAGTTTTGCATAACTGTGATGGGATGCAGGTCGACGATCCGCGTGCCCTGTTCGAGGAATCCGTCCATGTCGCCTACGAACTCGCGGCCCAGGTGCGGCTCGAAAAAGGCGATGTGCCCGCTCCAGCCGATGCCGCCGTAGCAGACATCGGCCCCGCCCAGGTCCTCGAGCATCTTGGTGTAGTCGTTGATGTTGTCGGTGTTGGGAAAGTGGATCTGATCCTCGGGCATGCGCAACTCGGGCTTGATCTTACTGAACAGGTCGTTCCACATCCAATACTGGAATCCGCCCTTCCAGGTCCGCGGGGCCGTCTTGCCGTCCTCGTCGGCGTATTCGTCCATGTTGAACGTGTGTACGTGGTGGCAAGGGATGTCCAACTGGTTGATTGTGTGAGCCAACAAGGCATAGTTCGGATTGGGTGCCGGCAGGATCAGCACATATTTATCGCGGCCCTCGTCAAGAGCTCGCTTGATGCCGGAGGCGATATCCATAATATAAGCAAATCGAAACGCTTCTTCGTTTTCTATTACGCGGATGTCGAAATTTCCGTTTGGATGTTTGTCGACATCCGCGCGCTTGATAGCCCGCGCCCTTTTACAAGCTTCCATGTCACGGAATTCCATTCCGGCCGCCATCTCGTAATTGAATTCGCTACTCATGATATGCTCCGATATGTTTAAATAGATATTCTGATATTAATGTGCAAAACACGTTGATAACACAAAACGCGCCCCGGCGCCAAGAGGCGCATAAGATATATTTCGCAGGTCTAGCCTTGTAGAGGCAAACGGCACGATCAGGTTTATACCAAGGTGTAGGGTGTGTCCGCGACGCACCAAAGGAACTTAGCCTTGCCAGTTTCGTGAGCGGCAAGGCGCTAGCCTCCGGCTTGAGCAGTGAAACGGTCGATCAGCAGGACCGGTGGCTAGTGCCATTCCGCTTACGGGAGCTTTTCGCCCTACCGCGCCCCGCAAGTGCCCGGATACAGATCCAGCACATCGCAACCCAGCGGCTTGAGTTCGGCTTTCAAACGGCACAGCGACTGTTGATCGGGATAGGTGCCAACGATGGCGCCGCCCGAGCCGGCGAACTTGGCCGTGACGCCTGCTTGGCGGGCGCATGCGACCATTTTGACTTGTCCGGCGGGCAGGTCGCAAATCGAGCGGCGCAGATCGAAGTTACGATCAATCAGATTGGCCAGCCGTTCGGGGTGACCTTCCAACAGGGCCGTTCGAGCGTCGACCGTAAGCTGAGCGAATTGTCGCATGGCTTCGACAACCGCCGGTTCGCCGTTGTTGAAACGCGAGCGTAGATCGCCGTGTGTACGTTCGGTGGGGCTGGCCACGTTGGCATTGTAGGCTACGTACAGCGGTGGCAGCAGGGCCGGATCTAGCGGCTCGTAAACTCCGCACTGATATCCATCCGAGTTGTGCATCCGTTCTTTGGCGAAATCCATGTAGATCAGCCCCTCGTAAACCTGGGCCACGCGATCCTGCAAGCCGGCGGCGATTCCTAACTCCTCGGTTTCGACTGATAGTACGAAGGACGGCTGAATATTCTGTGGGATTTCAATGTCGTAGAATTCCATCAGGCATCGTAGTGTGGCTACGATGATGGCGCTGGAGCCGGCCAGCCCGACCAGACGCGGGATGTTACTCTCGTAGCGGACGGAGAAGTTGTTGTCATGCAGACGGATATTTCGCTTGTCGCAATAGTCGACGAACTTTTTGATCGTGGCGCGAATCAAGCGGATGCCGCCGTAGTAGCCGTGTAGTTGAACGTCGTGGGCCAGGTCGTGGATGTTGTGAAAGCGAACCTGGTCGTTGCGGCTGAGAACCAACTCGACCTCGTCCCATTCGTAAAGCGTGACCTCGGCTGAGAAGTTCGGCACAATCAAAGAAAGCGTCTTGCCGAAATAGCCGTCCGACGGGTTGCCGATCAGACCGCATCGGGCGTGCGCCTTTTTCTTAATCAACAACATCTCACGGCCTCAGACTTTTTGTGCATGAAAGTCATCGTAGGGTTCGTCCGCGACGCACCAGCAATTCAATGGTGCGTCGCGGACGCACCCTATGGGCTACGGATTTACTTGAAAATATCCTGCAAATGTTTCCTGAGCGATTTACCGTACTGTTCGTCGGCCAGGGCAAAGTCGACGAAGGCCCGAAAATATGCCTCAAAGTTACCTATGTCGAAACGTGTTTGTCCCTCGGCCAGCCGCACGCCCAACACCTTACGACCTTGCTGGATGAGCATGCGGATGGCATCGGTTAGCTGGATCTCGCCGCCCTTGCCCGGCTCGGT
>JAFGTN010000682.1 GCA_016934075.1 Pirellulales bacterium | reverse complement strand
TGGCCAAGGACCCGCTGTGTCTCCACAACTTGTCCGCTCAGTCGAAATACGAACCCATCAAAACGGCGCTTCGCGACCAGGCATTTGCTGAACTGAAGGCACAAAACGATCCGCGAATGTTTGGCCGCGGGGACGTGTTTGACAAGTACCCGTACGCCGACGACTCCGGCCGCGGTTTTTACGAACGCTACATGCGCGGCGAAAAGATGCGGGCGGGCTGGGTCAATCCGACAGACTTCGAAAAAACGCCTCTCGATTGAGGGATTGGAATTGTAACCGACTCGAAATCGTTGTTGCCCTACTTGGCGGTCTTGGATTGTTTCGCTCTAGCACCAGCCTCCAGTTCCTTAAGCGGGATCGTCGCGAATACGATTGTTTCGTAGCCGTCTTTCTCGTATAAGAGACCGATCGCATCGTCGGAGAGTTTCACCAGGTTGGAGTAAGCGCCGCCGCCGGGGTAGATTTCCTTCGAGATCGGCCAGGTTTTCCCTTCGTCGTAACTGAGGCGGATCGTCATTTTTTCCCGCCCCTTCCCTGCGGGGCTGGAGAACAAGATACGGCTTTTGCCGTCTTCCAGCCATGAGAACCGCAGTATCGAGCCCTGGCAGACTGGTGACTGAAGCGTGTCATCGAGGTAGAGTTCGCCAAACGTTTCACCGCCGTCCTTGCTGACGGCCTCCGCGCGATTGTGCTTACCGTGGTAGGATCGCATGTTCTGCATCACCGATCCATCGGCCAGTTCGACCACGGTCGACTCATTGGTTAACGGCTCCTGCACTCCACCGAGCTTCCAGGTTTCGCCATGGTCATCGGAGTAGATGATGTGGGATCGATAGGTTTTCGACGACCGTTTCGGTGTTGCCCGGTCGGAGTTATTGGCCGGACAGATCAGCCGCCCCTTGTGCGGACCACGAGTGAGCTGGATCCCGTTGCAGGGGCCCGTCGCGTACCAGCGCCACGGTTGCTTACGCAGGTGTGGCATCTCCACCGGCTTCGACCAGGTCTTGCCGTCATCGGTCGACTTGCACAGGTAAACCTTACGCGGAAACTTGCTGCGGCCGGTCATGATGTCACGCTCATGGTCTGAGCCCAAGTTCCAAGTGTTAAAGAGCCAGATGATGCCGGTGTTGTGATCGACGATCGGCGCCGGATTGCCACAGGTGTTGTTCCCGTCGCTCCAGACGATCTGGATTTTGCTCCAGGTCCGCCCCCCGTCTTCCGATCGCCGCAAGATCGTGTGGATTTTGCCCGCGTCACCGCCGACACGGCCCTCGGCAAAGGCCAGCAAGGTTCCCTTGGTGGTCCGGCAGATCACGGGGATCCGGATATTGTTGTAGCCGTCTTTCTTTCTTTGGAAAATGATCTGTTCGGTGATCTCGGCGTCGGCATGTGTACAGACCGTGGCGAGACCAGCTATCATCGACAAAAAAATCATCAGGGATTTCATTTTGCACCTCGTTGGAAAATCGTTTGTTCGGTGTCCCATAATCCGGGCAAGCAACGGGCTATACCGTTTCAGTTTTATAAATCAAAAAACGGTAAATTCGACTGGGGAGTGGTGTTTGAATCTGGAAAGAATATTTACTATCGTCTATTTGTGTCATCAAAGCAAGCAGTCATACAGGCAATACAAAAGTCAGGTAGGTGTCGAGTTTTTTCTTCCTCGACACATGACCGTCCCCTGTTTTCGATTAACGACCGGAAGAAATTGCTTCTATATTCCAGGCAATGACGGAGCCTCGAAACCAGCAGAACGGGGTTGACCGCCGGTGGATGCGAGTTTTACTGCTTTCCTTTACACCCAACCGACACTTTTATGGTTTCTTAGGGGGTTTTTTTGACAATGACCATCGTTACCCATTATTCTGACTAATCGTTTAACACCAATGGTTTTGCTTTTTGGGGAGGGCTTTTTGAATGAAGCGATTTTTAACAGCTTTGACTGGTATAATTCTATTGATCGTGTTGGCAGCTACTGCACAGGCCGATTCTTTCGGCATGGGAGGCAATCAGTTCACGCTCGACTTCGTACCGATCTCGGGTAGCAGCAATCCTACCGAGGCGCAAGCGAACGACACCAACCGCGGTCTCTACGGCCTCGGTATTGTCGAGTACGACTATCGCATGGGTGTGTACGAGATCACTAACTCGCAATGGGATAAGTTCACGGTCAGCCTGGGCGTTCCGGTCATGGGCGATCCGTCGAGTGCATATGACCAGAGTTTCTATGACTTTGGCACGGGGACGACGGACGTTCCGACCAACTGTGTGACATGGTACGAAGTGGCGCAGTTCGTCAACTGGCTGAACACCAGCACGAACCATCAGGCCGCCTACAAGTTTACTGGCACTCAGGGCCAGAGCGACTACACGTTTGCCACATCGGACGCGGCCGACGCCTGGGGCGGAACGAACCTTTATCGCCACAAGGACGCATACTACTTTTTGCCGACTGAAGATGAATGGTTCAAGGCAGCTTACTGGAACGGGTCGGAGATTCAGGATTACGCGACAAAGGCAGGTGACACACTGCATCAGGGTGACGGCACAAGTGGTACGGGATGGAACTATAAAGATGGTGACGACGGAGGTCCAGCCGGCCCCGCCTACGGTCCATGGGACGTAGGCAGCGGTAGTGAAGAACTTAATGGCACGTACGACATAATGGGCAACAATTGGGAGTTGATGGAGAGTCCGTGGGATGATCCGAACTACGCCACCGACTCAATACGTGGCTCGCGTGGCGGCCATTGGAGCCTCAGTTCCGGCCTCTTGGCCGCCTCCGCCCGCTACAACGACCTTCCGTGGGTCGAGGGCCCCAGCATAGGATTCCGCGTGGCAAGTGTCCCCGAACCCGGTACCATTACACTGTTGCTATGTGGCCTAGCAAGTTTGCTCTGCTGGAGACGCCGGAATTAGACAGCAACAGTAAAACCCACACAACAAAAACCCCCATCGGCTTCCTGTCGATAGGGGTTTTTATTAAAGGAGAAGAGACTTTATGAAGAAAGCACGGGCATGCATTATATTATATACATAAACCGATTAAGTCAATCGTCGCCCCGGTGCAATAGCCGCTTTCGATTTACTTCTGCAGTGTCATTAAATATCAGTCTGAATGGTGGTATAACCGATAAACCCCGAAACCATCGGAAGCTGATAGAATCGAGAATAAAGCCGTTTCCGGGGATGTTTCGAATCGTTGTAGCTGCATCACTGGCAGAATTTACTGTAATTATAATGTGGGGTATACAGATTAGTTTTTATGACCCGAAGAGGATAGCAGTGAGGGTAAAAAGGAACCTAAGAAAAAGGCCCTCGAAAGGGCCTTTTTCTTGTCGCAGTAAGTTGCTGCCTTGTAAGGCTTTACAAGTCGGGGCGATTGTCGCTCGTTTGAACGCTCAAAGGTGGACTGGGATCGAATTCTCGAAACCTTCTCCGGAGTACTGGAACCCCATGTTGTTTTGTCAGCACAACTTGCGACAAAGCTCGTTCCAAATATTGTCTCACACATAGCGCCAACAGCCGCTACTCTTCCTGCCGTCGAGGCGAATCAAGCCACACTGGCTTAGCCTTCCAGGTCACGTTTGCCGCCGCGGTCATGTTTTTTACGGAAGAATACTCTTCGGTGTTTTTGCTGTGCATCGTTCCATACTCACTCAATATCGTTAACCTTTGGACGTATCCCACCTATCTCGATGGGCAACGCGAACATATCAGGCACACTTCGCAGATATTCAAAACGCTACGTTCGTCGTTGTCGCAAAGCCTGCGCCCGGGCCGTCTGCGGCGATTGATTATCGAATCGATGTGTTACGAGGGCCTGTACCAGTCGAGCAAGGACTACATCCAACCGCTGTTGAAATCGGTCTGCCTTTCACTGCCGATTCTGCTGGCGATGGCAGAACGTCAACGTGTGGCCCTGCTTGTGGGGCTGGTCTACTTCGTGCTTAATCTGCTCGGAGGCGCGGCATCGCGC
>JAFGTN010000681.1 GCA_016934075.1 Pirellulales bacterium | reverse complement strand
CAACCGAGATCCAAGGCACACTCGCCGACAGCCTCTGGTACAACGAAGCCGAAAACCACATCGTGGGCCCGCAAATCGGCCTGCGATACTTCCACAGGTACAAGTACTGGACGTTCTCGACCGAGGGTAAATTTTTCGGCGGATTCAACTCGCAGAACATTTACCAGCACGGACAACTCGGTTCGGAACTGGATCCGCCCGGCGATCCCGGAGAGCCGATCGCCATGGGCCCCTCGAGCTTCGAACACAAGAGAACCATCTGCGAGTGGAGCCCCGGCATAGAGTTCCGCCTGCAAGCCGACTGGCAGGTTACCAGATACGTCAGCTTGGGCGTCGGCTGGACCGGTATCTGGCTGGATGGGATTGCAAGACCCTCTAATATGATCGCCTATCAATTGGGTACCGAAGAATCGGAATCCGACTATATGGGCATTCTAGAGGAGCATAACCGCCAGGATGTATTCATCCAAGGCGTCACGTTCCGGATCGCTTTCAACCGGTAATTCGAGCCAACTCGAGGGCGGCTGTGCTACGTTATTTCACCAACCCATCGGCGAAGGAGGGGCGGGCATCGACTGGCGGCCCATGTTCAAACGGATCGAAGAATCGAACCGTGTGGTGGGCTTCGTGTAGCCTTCCATCGTGGGACTGAAATTGAAGTAGGGTTCCGCCGGCCGCACCGGCGCGGCCATCTTTTCTCCCGGTGAAATCGGCTGAACCAAGGGCTTACGGTCGAGCTGCTGCGGAAGGATGTAATTCTTGGTAATATTGCCGAACTCTATGCGGTCCTGACGCATGCTGCTACGCAACATGTCGTCTTTCTGAATCGGTACCATCTGGATGTGGTCAGGCAAGACCTTGTGCTGCTGGAAGTGCGGTATGGGGGCCGAAGGCTTGCTGGGCGCCGGCATTGTGTGATATGGCTCTTTCTGCATGTAATCCGGAGGGACGATGCTATTGGTCTGGATCGGGCGGGGATCTATGTTGCCGAAACTGACCGCGGCCGGGCATTGGCTTGCCCAACATCCGAAGGTAATGATTGTTATAGCCGCCAGCAAGCAGAAACTAGAGACTATGACTCTGATTGTAGTACCGGTTGATAACATTCTGTTATACCTTCTCTACTAATGTTTCGTAGTTTCGTAGGGTGCGTCCGCGACGCACAATGAGCTGCCGATGTGCTATGAATGATCTTGACGTCAAGCGACCACATCCATACCCTACTGAACCCTAGCGTTTTTCCGTACTCGATGCATGGTTTAAGCCCCAGTCAGACACGCTAATGAGGACAGTTTGCCTGACGTTAAACGTTATTAACCCGATGGTTAATACAATCGCTACAGCCAAAATTACCAAGCCGGAGAATTGTGCAAGTGCCGAACCCGCTCAGATTTGTTGATATCCATTGCCACCTTCTCCCGGGCGTGGACGATGGGCCGGGCGATTGGGACGAGGCCTTGCTGATGGCACAGCAGGCGGCGGCCGACGGAATCGAAACGGTCATAGCCACCCCACATCACTTGGGAGCTTATCGAACCAACGACGGTCACTCGATACGTTCCCGCACTGCTCGTTTACAGGAATTCCTTAACCGACAAAACGTGCCTCTGCGAGTGTTGCCAGGTGCCGAGGTACGCATCGAGGCGGATCTGGTCAATCGTATTCGCGAAGGTGAGATTTTGACGCTGGCCGACCGTGGACGGTACGTGCTGTTGGAGTTGCCGCACGACGTCTGCCTACCGATCGAGAGGCTCTTGGAAGATTTGGGGCGGGCCGGACTGACCGGTGTGCTGGCCCATGCCGAACGAAACATGGCTGTCATGTCCCGACCTTTGCTGGCCGAATCACTGGTGAAATCGGGATGTCTCTTGCAGGTAACAGCCGGCAGTATCATGGGCTCATTCGGACGACAGGTGGAAGAAACGGCCTTGCGTCTAATCCGCCAGGGTATTGTACATTTCGTGGCCACCGACGCGCACAGTTCGCGGTCGCGGCGTCCTCTGATGCATCGAACTTTCGACCGGCTCAATGAACTCGTGGGTTATACGGCGGCCCGAAAGCTCTGTTGCCAAAATCCAGCGGCCGTGCTGGATGACAGTTATATCGAACCTGCGTTGCGGAAAGGCAAAAAATCCTCCTTCTCGAGCTGGTTCGGATGGAAGAAGGCGGGATGATGGGCCTGATAGATCGTCGAGAGATAAGCAGTCAACATCAAGTACCACTGCTGTTGTGTCTTCTTGTCGCCCTGACCACATTGTTAGTGGTACAAACCGGCTTTAGCCATGCCGACGAAGTTTGGGTAGATACTTGCGAGGTGGGACCGTTTTCTTGTTGGGCGGATTTTCCGCTGGAGCGTATCAGACCATTCTTATCGCAGTTAGTCGATTTGCAGAATGATTTGGTTAAGCACTTGGGTATCTCGCCCGCCGAAGAAAAAATAAATTTGCTTCTGTTTCGCAACCATTTGACTTATAGCAGCTATCTCCGACGCAATTACCCAAACGTTCCTCAACGTCAGGCGTTTTTTATTAAACACAAAGGAGCCTGCACGGTTCTAGCCTACTGGAACGAAAACTTCTACTGCGACGTGCGACACGAATGTACGCACGCTCTTCTACACGCCAACTTGCCGATGGTACCGCTTTGGCTGGATGAAGGTCTGGCCAAATACTACGAACTGACGCCGAAAGAAAGGGCCTTCGGAAATCCGTTAGCTCATAAGCTAATATTACCACTAATGATTGGCGACGGTACAAAGTTAGAGCACTTAGAGAGCCTGGGTGACTATAAAAAAATGACCGGTGACGACTATCGTGACTGTTGGGCATGGGTGCATTTCATACTCCACGGGCCACCCGAAGCACACGATGAACTAGTACTATTTCTGCGGGAAATCGAGCTGGGAAACAATCCCGGATTGATGAGCAAGAGACTGGCTGGACGGATGTCGAAACCGACCGTAAGATGTGCAAATCATCACCGCGCTTGGAAACGTAGATAGATCAGGATGAATTATCGAAAAAGTTTACCGATTTTCGCCAACCTGCCTTTAGTGTGGCCGATCGCTTGCCGATAGTTAGACCGTTATGTGTTGAACTATTGCAATGGAAATGGGCGTAATCACAGAGGCAATACGGATGAAAATCACTCGAATAATTCGCTTGTCGGTCGTTTCGATGGCAGCCACCGGATTTATGATTCCTCAATCCATTTTGGCAGCGGCCCCAACGGCATGCCCCACTAAGCCGGTAACTCCGGCAATTCAGGCGAATAACACATTCTTCGCTATCCCGACCGCAAGCTCAGCCAGTGCGACTGAGACAAAGCCGGTGAAGCAGCCCTCTGTTGCTGCAAAACCAAAGAACAAGTCGCTCATGAGGGATGTGGCCTTGCAGAAAGACGGCGTCCTCAACGGAAAACTCGTCGATCCTAATGGTAAGCCAATATCCAAAGCAAAGGTTTCATTGCTACAAAATAATCGTCATTTGGCCAGCACTGTGACGGGTAAACATGGTGAATTTACTTTCAAAGGGCTGCGTGGTGGGGTTTACCAAGTCGTAACCTCAGATAGCGACCACCTATATCGCCTCTGGGCACCCGGCACGGCGCCCAAGTCATCTGGGCAAATTGCGCAAATTGTATCCGGCCAGCCGATATTGCGTGGCCAACACACGGTGGCTAAAGTAGGCCAGTGGTTAACTAGCCCATTGGGACTAACCGCGGCCGCCGCAACCGCCGTGGCCGTGCCCGTCGCACTGCACAATTCCGACCGAGATCCGTCCGAGTGATTTTTTGTGCTGAATATGCGGCAATAGCAAAATGCCGTTGACCCGTCAGGCGATTCTTGATAAGAACTCCCGCTCATTATTGCGGGAATTCTATGCGCCTTATCAGACTACCATCAAATTCACTCGATATTTCGCCCGATACCTTGCCGGCAAAAAATCTTGGCTCCGCGCCCGGGCTGCCGGGGGGACAAGCGGTCGTAGTGTATTTAATGGTAGCAATATATTCAATCTCGGGCTGTACCGGGCCGGGCCACTATCGGGCAACGCGTCTTCCACCTTGTTTCATGGCTCCGATGGTCGACAATGTCAAACAGATCGACCTCTCGGGCTTGTCGAATT
>JAFGTN010000680.1 GCA_016934075.1 Pirellulales bacterium | reverse complement strand
TTGTGACGATGTCATCATAGACAACATGGACGAACAGGTCGGGCGACAGATTGCCTTTGGCCCACGCGGGATCGAATTCGCGAGTCGGCTTTACCGCGATCACTTCCTCTTCACTCTTGCCTTCCGCAATCTGCCGTGCGACGCGACCGTAAACCGTATCGAGCATATTCAAATACCGGGCATACTCCGCCTTGCGTGCCATCGGGCCGTGGCCCGGGATGATCCATGTCTGATCATCGATCGCGGAAAGCAATTCTCGACCGACGTTGAGCATTTGGGCGTATGATGCACCAGACGATACACTGACATAGGGATACACGCCATTGAAATAGATATCACCCAATTGTATGACGTTCGCCTGCTGAAAGAACACGATCGCGTCCCCATCCGTATGGGTAAACCGAGGGCATGAAACGACTATCGTCTCTCTATTGTAGTGCAGCTTGAGGCCGTCGGTCATCGTGATCCGCGGCAATGCAACCTCGGGCAGAGCCGGGATCCTGCGGTCGGCAAATCTGATGTATTGCTCCTCACTCATCCGCTTGCGCGCGACCTCATGGGCAATGATGGTTGCCCCGGCCTTGGCAAGCCGTTCATTACCGCCTACGTGATCGGGATGCCAATGCGTGTTGACGACGAAGCGGACCGGTTTATCGGCAATTTGTGCGATCTCGGCCAGCAAGTCATCGGTCAGCGCGGCACTCTTGGTGTCGACAACGAGCAGACCGTCGTTTTCCACGTGAATGCTCGTGTTGCCGTCATCCGAATCACAAATCACAAAGAGCTTATCAGTCAATCTCTCGGTAACGAATAAAGACATAATGTTTATCCCTTCATGGAAAAACGATTTGTGTGCTAACTAGCTTTTTCGTAATTATTTTCAGCATCCTTCTGTCCGGGAATACGCTTGCCCTCCAAAAAAAGCCCAAGAATAAGACCACAGACTGCTCCGAAAATCAAAACCAAGATATCACCTTCTATGGCTCTTCGCTGCGCGACACCAACTTCGTAGGCCACGCAACTCGCCGGACCAAAGGAAACGAGAATCAGCCTAATCGCGAACATTCCAAAAAACACACTTGGAATGATCGGCCCCATCCGTTGGGCAATTCCAAGAATCGTCATCAGAGCCAGCCCAATACCTACGGTGAGCTCATAGTGGGTGAACGAGAATCCAGCACAAAGTTCAAGAACCTCTAAGCCGAGTGGACTGAACGGGAAGCTTCCGTGATACCCAAACAGGGCACACAGAAGATAGATACTTGCGACAACACCAAGGAGACACCACATTCCGCTACCACAGGTCAATGAGCGACGGAGGCATTTCTGCATCACCAGGAGCGAAACTGGCAACGTCACGACGAGGCATATCACTGACAAGACTAGCAAGCACTCAACGGTTTCCTCAATGGAATGGGCAGGATTTGGACTGCATTGAATGATTGCGAAGAGAGCAATTATCCCTAACGGAAATACACACAAATAAAAAGCTGCCACTCCCCGGCCTCGAAGGTGCTGTGGTAATATTCCGCTTAGCACGGACAGTGTGACAAGTATGAATAGAAAGACTACGCTCATGATAGACTTTCTTTAGGTGTATCGGAAATCCCACCCAGTCCTGTAGGGTGGGGCAGAGCGAAGCGGTTGCCCCACCAGGTATCTGTCAGCCGCACTCACCGTTTTCAGCCGGAGGTATTGAGGTGGATTGGAGAGGGCCCTCATGGTTAACCGAATGATACCATGGGGAATCATCGCATGCCACCCAGCTGTTCCAATCACTGGCGATTGACCATCATTCTCATTTATTGGGTAGTGAACTCTTCGGCGTGACGGTGAGGTGAATCTGAAACTCGACCGTTTCTTCTGTTACCGGCAGCTTCTCCATCCTGGCAATCGCCTCGTGCATTGCTTCTAACGGTTCCTCGTCGATATCTTTGGGTTGATGCATGATCTTGACTGTATGTCCTGAAGGCGTACAGGTGAACCGCACAAGAACTTTGCAGGGCGTATTGCACTTGGCGAGGACCTCGTCAGCAATCTTATCGAATTCCTTGTTGAACTTTGCAAAGTCATCAATCGTTGTTCGCTTCGCGATAGCATCCTGGTTTGTAAGCAGGTGAATATGATCCACATGCACCGATTTGTTTTTTTCGTCTTTGGACGCAGGCTTGTCGGGCATGTAGACACGCAAGCCGTTGCCGAGTCCCGGCAGCCCGTCGTCTCTTTTTTCCTGCTTGGTCAAGGGTCGAAGAGCGAGTTCTTTTCCAGCCAGTCGAGCGAGGATATCCTCGATCTTCTTTCCTGGCGATAACTTTCGAAGGCTGGCGGCAATAATTGGATAGTCGTCAGGATCGTAGCTGTTGCGATGGGCCGCCATGAGTTGCCGACAGAAAATCGCCAAGTCGTAAACGCCAGCCTCTTGAAAACCTTCACTGAGATCTCCAAGAGCATGATATTCGGCTTCCCTTGTGATTCCCTCTTTGCGGAGCGAGGTCCATGCGGGTCTGACCTGTTGGACGATTGCTAAGCAACCCTTAATCACTTGTGGATCGGAGCCCTGGTAGGCCATAAACTGCAACGGATCGTGGTGACGCGACTCAGCGAAAGCCGCTGTTACTTCCGGCAAATCATCCATCTTGCCGTCGGTCGTCACCATACCAGGTTTCGCCGGGGTTTCGCCACGGGCAACTTGCGTTTGGGTTCGAAGGGTATAGCCCAATTCATAGCTCGCCCAACCGTTTTGTGGACAGAGATTGAGGGCTTCGCGATATTTCTTGATGGCGCCGCTATAATCGCCCTGATCAAATAGTTTAATGCCTGCCTTGGTTATGTCGTCGCTAGCTTTCAGGGAAGCCATCGCGGTGGCCTGCAGAGACTGCATGGTATGTATGCTACTTTTAGGAATGCCCGGCCAGTGCTGCCCGAGTTCGAGAATATACGCCGCGCGCATCGCCTCTCCTTGGCTAAGCAGTAAGCCGGCGTGGATCAAAGTAAGCATGGGATCGCCCGGTGCAATCTCGTAGTACATCCACCAGAAGTTCGGATTATGGTCCACCAGCGCTCCGATATCCACTTCAGGCCACTTTGCCACAGGCGTGTCTTTGTCGATACCTTTAGTCTGGTTACGTAAATCCTTGAGCCATGCGTGCGTGCCAGGCCATTTTGTCACGTCGCCTTCCCCGAGTATCTTGACGAGTTCACTGGTCAACATCCAAGACGCTTGACGTGCCTCCTCACAGGAAGGCAGGGTGTTGCCATCCGCGACGGCCTGTATCGCCCATCCAGTCGAAAGCAATGAGATGAAGATTGCCAATAAATTCCGAGACTTCATGGTTCCAGCCCTCTTGATTCGTGTCACGATCGATCGGAACAACGCATGAAAGAATTCGCAAGTGTAGCGGCATGCAAAATGAAGAAATCCAATGTCTTGCAGAATCCCTTTAACCGTCCCCATTGTACCCCACAGTACTGGATATTCAACAGCAAGTCTTGTAGCCTTGTAGAGTGAGGCAGAGCGAAGCGGTTGCCTCACCAGGTATCTGTCCGGGAATACACAATTGTGCCACGGGCTCCGCCCATGCTCAATACTGATATCGCTCCAAACACGGTCAGACCCAAAGCCACCCTCCCCTTTATCTGCGTCCATCCGCGTTCATCCGCGATTCCACAAAACCTCCGTGTTCTCCGTGCCTCAGTGGTGAACAATCCGTGTCATTTCCGTTTCAGATCCACCGTGTGGTCGATCATAATCGGTTTCTTACGCCAGTCGTAGTCCTTGAGATAGCCGATCTCCTTCACCCGAGGCCGGCGCTCGCGCAACCGGACCGAGTTGACGCCGATGGAGGTGCCGGTAGAGAGGGGATGGCGGCCGACGCACTCCAGACGTAGTGTATACTTACCCGGCTCGGGCCAAAAGTCCATGAGCTGATAATCGTCGACCACCGGCCACGTGTAGACCCGGGGCGCGGGCTGATAGAGGTCGATCGGCCGACCGACCTTCACGCCATTGAGAAACGCCTGATAGATTCCCCCGTCGGGCGAGCGTTCCAGCACGGCCAGCAGCCGATACGGCTCCTTCTTCGTCACTTCGAACGACAGCTCGACCCAGGCGTCCTTTTTCGACTTCGGCTTGAACGAAACCACGTGGTCGGTATCCCAATATTGGGCCAGGCCCCATGACTTGAGCCGGCCCTCACCATGATAGCAAGTTGCACGCGCGGGAATTGGTTTGCGAAGGTAGGTTTTATCGGGCTGGTTCGGAGCATCAAGAGCCTCGGCCGTCTTATCGCCAAGAAAATCCTCGCCCCAGGCGATCACAGGGTCGATGCAGGGATACTTGCGCTGCTCGGCCGTGGTCGACGGCGCGAATTGCTTGCTCGGCCCCTGTTGATACCAATAGGCCACGCTGCACACGTCGTCCTGGCGCTGGTC
>JAFGTN010000679.1 GCA_016934075.1 Pirellulales bacterium | reverse complement strand
TATCCAGCACCTTTGTGATCGTCTTGCCGTCGTGGAACAATGCGCCGGTTGCGCAGAACATGATCGAGGCGCTAATGACGAACATCATGACGGCCGCGATGGCCGAGTCGCGTGATTGTTCCTTTGTATTCGAAGAGTTCCAGCCCTTGCCTTGCATCAACAGCGGGCGGACGACGAACGTGGGGGCCGCCAAGGTCGTGCCCACAACGGCGACCAGCATCAACCGCTCGTCGCTGTCGCTGGGTATGTGGGGAACCAATCCGGCAACGATCTCGGCCGGAGAGGGTATGACGATAAACATCGAAATTAGAAATGAAACACCCATCAGCGTGACGAACACCACCAGCACCTTTTCGAAAAACGAATAGCGGCCCACCAGTAGAAACGCGTACATGGTGAGGATCATGATGATAGCGATAACCAGCACGGCCCAATAGTTTTCCGAGGCCAAGCCGGGAAGAAACAGTCTGGCCACTTCGTACAGCGCACTGGACGAAAGGCCCAGAATTCCCGAAAGGCAGGTCCACTGCCCGGTGACCACGCCCACGATTGCGAGCACGGCCAGTAGGGGGCCAAATTTCATTTGCGTGCGGAAGCTGTGTATGGCCGTCTGGCCGGTAACCACGGCATAGCGGCCGAAGGCTTCCATCATCACCCAGGAGAAGAGACAACTCAAAAGCAGCACCCAGAGGAGTTCCATGCCGTATTGCGAACCGGACTTTGTCATGGTGGTGACA
Source organism: Pirellulales bacterium (assembly GCA_016934075.1). Taxonomy (GTDB): domain Bacteria; phylum Planctomycetota; class Planctomycetia; order Pirellulales; family Thermoguttaceae; genus JAFGTN01. The sequence continues at coordinate 20,195 of JAFGTN010000679.1, read as the reverse complement.
CTGCCGGTGCCGATCGTATAGCCGATACAGAAAATGCCCGGCCCCACGGCCAGAAGCATCAACCATACGCGTCTGAGCACGAAGATGTGCGGCTTGCCGGGATTTTGTTGAGAGTTTTGCATAATGAAAATCCGGGGACTAGTTGGATCATTTCTTTGCCGAGCGACCGGCGTGGTAATTGGCGACCGCTTCGGATGTGCGGAGGTAGCGGTCGTAGATGCGCAGATGCCGCAAGTCACCTTCGAACGAACGGCCTACGCGCAACTCGCCGGAACCGGTCACATCGCCCAAGTCCGGCGTAAAACGTCCCCAGCCGTATCGTCTAGTATCACCACCGTCTTGGAACTGACCGTCGACGACATAGCTTATCACATTCGGGCCACCGTCGACAATTACGGCAACATGATGCCAACCCTTGGTGTCAAGAGTGCCCGGATCGCTGGACCACAAGCCGCGGTGCCGGCCGTCGTTCATTTCCAGTCGAACGGCGCCTTTTTCGGCCGTTTTAAGAACTATGCCTCGGCCTGTTTTGTCGCGGCTGTCGAGGATCGTCTTGTCGGGTGCCAAGCGATCGAGTTTAATCCAAAAATCTATGGCAAAACCGCCACCTATACTTAAATCAGGTAGCCGAGGCATCTTGAAACTTCGGGATTGCAGTTCCGCCGCATCCAATTCCAAAGCCAATCCCTTTCTTGTCACTTCATGCAACTCGCCTTGGCTCCACAGTCCTTCAAGCAGCGTGGGATCTATTTCGTGGACACGGGCGATAGTTTTTTGCGTTTCGGTTATCCAATAGCGACCGTCCTGTTCTATCAAGTCGGGATAGCTCATGCCCAGCCCCGGGCCGGGTTCACCCGTCTTGAGATCGAACGGAGAGTGATTCCTGCTCGTGTCATAGAGCACGATTTCCGGTTGCGACCAGTGGATCATGCCATCGCGTTCGACGCCGCCGCTGAGCCAAGCGGGATTTCTGCCGCTGTAAGGATTTTTATGCACACCGTGCGGATGATGCCAGAAAAGAAACTTGCCGTTGGACGGCCGCCAGACCTTGGGACATGCCCGGGGGTTCTTGATCTTGCGGCCGCCGGGCGAGTAGGTGGCGTACTCGGGCATGGTCCAGGTGTGGCCGCCGTCGCGGCTGTAGGCATGACAGGGATAGCCATTTCGAGTTCGATACATGCAATACAGCGATCCGTCGGAGAGGGGCACGAGGTTATGTTCGGCTTGTACCTCTCCGAACTTGGGATTTTTCAGTCCCACATCGCCGTCGGGCAACAACTTCCACTCGATCCGCTCGGGATCTTTTTCGGTAAGGATATTGTCGGAGCGATAGAACCACCCTTCCGTCTTATCGATTGGGTATTTGCCGCACCGGCTGAAAGCGAAGATGGCCGCCCCGCCCGTGGTTATTGGTTTACCGATTCCCCAGAACAGTTGCACTTTTCCGCCGAAGGTGTTATTGCGGTCAACCGGCGCCAAGGGCATGGGCAGGCGGTACCGCTTTTTGGACCAGGTGCGACCGTTATCATCGGAATAGCGGTACACGAACCAGCCCAGGCTGTCGCTGCGGGCGGGTGCCCGAAAATTGTCGCCGTTGAAGTTGTAGAACACATACACGCGTCCGCCGGGCGTGACGAGTGGCAGGCTGTAGACATTCTCGCGATTCTCGCCCGGTTCGAGCGGCACGAGCTTCGACCATGTTTTGCCACGGTCGGCGCTGATGGTCGATACGACCTGCGAATCCGCGTCCCCTTCGCGCCCTTTGGCGGTTGTGAGCGCACAGAGCCAATTGCCGTCTTTTGTAATCACGACGTACGGCTGATCGCAATACCCATCGTCGGGAATAGCATCGCCGGCGCGGATGTCGCGCGGGTCGAGCGTGCCGGGCGGTGAGGCCGATAACATGGCTGTCGGAAATATCAGCGCGAGGAATAAGACACAAAAGGCACATCGATTTGGGCACATGGTTTAGTTCTCCAGGGCATCTGCGGGGATACTTTTTCAAGACAAATGTTCCTTTTGCGGGATGTTTGTACACTGCAACCGTGTTATCGATAATCACCGATAAACTCGGGCTGAATTCAATTTACATTACCCGGCTTCCTTGTCGTGTCTACTTCACCCGCAAGCCGGACCACCAACTCGTCCATGGCATCTGCCAAACTGTCCGGAGTTGTCCGACCCGGCATCCGACCGATCGTCTGCCGATCGAATGCGGCCAGGGCGTCGCGAAGACTGGCGCGAATGTGTCGCCGCATCCAATAGCCGGCACTTTTGGAATCGCGTTGTCGGACTGCGCGGGCAACGCGGGCATGAACCAGCCATACCCATGCCAGGTGGTGCATGTCGCGTTTGTGGGTTTGGTATCCGAAAACGCGATTGCGGACATGCGCATCGGTCACGATCTTCAAAGCCGACTGGTTATCTGCCGCTCGAAGCAACAATAAATGGAACGACAGGTCGGCTGTCAAAAACGATTTCAGATGTTCGCCGTCGAGAACTGCATCGCCCGAATCTCGAAAAGCAATTATCGCCTTATGCATCTGTTCGCACAGTGAAGATAGCTCGATGCGTTGCTTGGGCGTCATGAGTCGGGTAGCTTTGCCGGCGGCAAAACCTTCCAGCGCCAGTCGTATCTCATAAGCCTCGATCACCTGCGAACGATCCGGCTCGGACACAAAAGTGCCGCTGGAGGGAACCTGGTATAGAACACCCTCATCCTGCAATCTCCGGATGGCCTCGCGGACGGGCGTGCGGCTGACACCGATTTCGCGGGCAATACTCGCCTCGGATACCTTGTCACCGGCAAGGAGCGTGGCATCGAGGAGCCTTTGGCGAATGTTCCGGTACGCGATTTGACTTAAAGAAGAACTCATAAGCATTCTTTCTGATGGTCTATATGTGGACCCGGGCTACCCTATGCTATTGAAACCACATAATGCTTCCCTGCACCAACCACCCCACAATTAACCGGTATACCGGTTATGTTACCCGGTGTCAAGGGGGTGCAATAAGTCTCACAAGAATTTCCTCGATAATCACCTCGGAGCCGAATTCTTGCTATTAATCCATGCTTTCATCATTTGGCAAAAGTGATACGAATGTATAACAATCAGACTTTTTGAGGTGTTTTGTCGACATATTTACACGCAATAATGGCATTTGATAATATACACTTATCGTTTTTGATATATTCAGTCACGCGGTTTCGCAGTTTGAGGTCATCAAGAGCGCGTCAAGGAGACTTGGAAATGAATTGCCAAATGACAGTTCTGTTGCTTGTGGCTGTTTGTGGGGTGATATCATCTCCCGGCAGAACAGCGCACGCGGATGTTGCGATCAGCGTGAATTTGTTTTCGAACCGCGGAGACCTGCCCAGCGATGCCGTATCGATGTCGGTCAATACGGCCGTGGGATCGGAGACGGCTGGTGTGGTGGCCGTCGGCAACTGGAATGACATTCCGGCCAATACCGCGGTCTGGGCCGGGGATGTCGACTATCCGTTGCGAGATTCGTCGGGCGCGGATACGGGTCTGACATTTCGCACGGCATTTCTGCCCGAGCAATTTTGGTATTATGGTTCGGCCTGCGTCGCCGACGATTCGGCTTCCTTTGCCGGAGCAGGCGACGAGGCAATGATGCGGGGCTATGCCTACGAGGAGTATACAGGATCGCTTTACGCAGTCATGGCCGGACGCATTCCCTTCGAGACGTTCGACCTTTACGTGTACTGCAACAGTAATCTGAATAATTCGCAGATCATCTCCTTGAACACCTCTGGGGTGACGGTGGGAGATGCACAAACCGTAATGGAGACACCGGGCACGGATACGGCTTACGCGCTTTCGGCTGCCGGCTCGGTGGGCAATTACGTGAAGTTCACGGGCCTTCGCGCGGCCGACTTCCACACCGATACGTACGGCTATTACATGACCATCCAGGCCGATTCGAGTTCGGATACGGACGGTTATGGATATATCAACGGATTTCAGCTTGTCGATACGACTGTGCCGGAATCTGCAACGTTGTGTCTATTGCTAGGCGGCGCGATCCCGCTGTTAATACGGAGATATCGCGAAAAGCGTTAACAACATCCCCCTCCTTCCATTCCTCCACAATGAAAGATGCAACCCATAATGAACCACCTACCCCGGGCATCAACCTCTCGACGTGATTTTCTCCGCACTACTGCTGCCGCCACCTTGGCCGGCATGGGCGCGGGGAGCGTCGTGAACAATGCCGCAAACAGTCTGGCCGCCGATCCCAAACCCAGCACCGGAGTGCGTAGCCGCAAGCAACCCGTGGCGATTGCCATGTGGGATTTCTCCTGGCTGGAGCGTCATTATCCGGGCGGAGAGTTTGAGAATTGGGATAAGGTAATAGACGAGTTGGTGGCACGCGGCTACAACGCGATCCGCTTTGACGTCTTTCCCGCACTTGTTGCGCCCGAGCCCGACGGCAAGATTCTCGAGACGTACACCTTGGCGAAAAGCGACTGGAAGCCGGCGCTCTGGGGCCACCAATATACGACGCAGATTAACCCGCGGCAGGCACTCAAGGAGTTTATCCCCCGTTGCCTCGACCGTGGACTGCTGCTGGGACTTTCCACGTGGTTTATGCGCGCGGAAGCCAAGAAAATCGAGGGCCTCGACGGCTTTGTGCGTGTTTGGGATCAGACACTCAAGTTCCTCAAGGAAAACAACCTGCTGCACAACATTTACTATGTCGACCTCTTAAACGAGTATCCGCTTTTCAGCGGTTTTTCCTGGCTGCGCGGCCACATGGACGCGCAGAAACAAAAACGTGCTCAGGAGGCGAAAGCCGCGGGCGCGAACATGTGGCAGGCGAAGATGAACGACTACAACGACGAGAAGTCCCGCGGGTTCTACATTGGATTCGCCAACGACGCCATCGAGCGATTACAAAAGTCATGGCCGGGTTTGGATTTCCTCTTCTCGCAAACCAACCACTATAACGCCGATTGGACGGCGATGTCCCCATCGCGGACCGCCGCCATTGATCTGCATGACTGGTTCGTCATGGATAGCCTACTCACCAACGGCACCGGCTACTGGGAAAACATCCACAGCATGGCAGCCAATGACTTGCAGTTTGCCCATGTGCAAGAGACGCTGATGAAAAACTGGAATGCGCACAAGGCGGCCCTGGTCGAGAATATGGACAAGCATATGGCCAACGTGGCGGCAGTTGGCAAGAAGTATGGCAAGCCGCTGGGTAATACCGAAGGCTGGGGACCGATCAACTGGATGGACCATCCGGCCTTGAACTGGGATCTCGCCAAGGAGGCTGGCGAGATCTGTTCCAAACTGGCCCGTAAACACGGATACCGCTTCATTTGCACTTCAAACTTTACCCACCCGCAATTTCCTCGCCTCTGGGCCGACGTAACATGGCACCAGCGTCTTACCTCAATCATCAGGAATGGATAATGACCAATACAGATCGTGACAATACGTTCCATCAAAAAACCAATCAAGTCAGCCGACGCGTATTTTTGCGCAACTCAGCGATAATCGGTGCCGCGGGAGCGAGTGTCCTCGCCCCGAGTGGCATAGACGCGGCCGAATCTCCAGCCGCAAAGCCCGCCGCAACCAAGCCAAGTAGCCGCACGACGACACCAAAGATGCTGCTCGGTGGCAAGGCCTCGTTTTCGAAACCTTTGCTGGAACCGTCGCAACTGAGTTTCCGCATCGGTCTGGCTCGTGGACGAACCTCCGCCTATCCGATGGATTCGATGGACTTCATCATGATGGACCTGGAACGCCCTGACGGTCGCAGCCGACACGCTCATTGGTGCGTTGGCGACCTGTCGGGCAGAACACTCGAGTTCTTGAGTTGCGCTGAGGGGATTGACGGGAAAAACGATCTGCGGCTTGACACCTTATTCGAGAGAATTTTGAAGCAGCAACGTCCTTCAGGCATAATCGGTCGCTACGGCGTCGGCCCCGGCGGTTTGTCTCCCGCGGAAACACCACCCGAGGCCGACCATATGAGAAGCTCTTGCGTGGGCCGCCATTCTTGCGGACTGCTCCGCTACTACGATCTGACTGGCGACGCCCGGGCACTCGAATCCGCGGTTAAATTGGGCAATGCCATGTGGCAGGTCCGCGACGCCTGGCGAGGGGTCCTGAAAAACGCGCACTGGCCCAATCCATATACCTGGACGAGCGAGTTTTTTGCCCGGCTATACGCAGCCACCAAGGAAGACCGCTGGCTGGAATTTTGTGCGATCATCCGCGATAGCATTATCAGCGAGCCAAATATGCATGCCCACTTCCTCATGACCACGCTACGAGGGCTACAATTGACGGCTCTGTACACGGGCGACCTTTCGTGGAGCGAGAAGCCGGAGCAGGTCCGAAAGCTCGTCATCGAACGTCAAAACGAGATGCCCGACGGTTGCACGCCCGAGTGTTTTCCGCGCAGCGCTCGCAATGAGGGTTGCTCGATCGCCGACTGGCTGATGCTGAACCTCAACGCGGGCCTACTGGGTAACGACGCGGCCTACGAAAAGTCCGAGCGAATTTTCTGGAACGCCCTGGCTTTCAACCAGTTTATCAACGGCAGCTTCGGACATCGCGGATTGATCGGAAACGGATACGGCGTGCTGGACATAGGCGAAGCCTGGTGGTGCTGCGTTCATAACGCGGGTATGGCGATGAGCGAGTACGCTCGCCATGCCGTCACCTATCACGGCGGCGCCATTCACGTGAACTTTATGGTCCCGGGCCGTTTCGAGTTATCCCTACCAGGCGGCTCAAAGGCCGATCTAACGATCGCCACCAGCTATCCGAGCAAAGCAGAGGCCACGGTCGTGGCCGACAATGTGCCGGATGGCGTGCCCGTCAAGTTTCGCGTTCCCACCTGCGTGCGCAAGCCCGATGTCAAGCAAAGCCGTACGGGCAGCACAGTCAACGTGACCTTTACGGGCGAGCTTGGGCATAGGATCGAGCAATGCAATCCTGGCGTGGTCCTGACCTACGGCCCATTGGTTCTCATTCCCGGTACGGGCCTGCCCGCAGCCACGGCGAAAAACGATCCGTCAGGCGCGCCTCCCGGTTACATTCCCCAGGCGCTTCCCACGGGTACGCCCACGATCAAACTCTCAAGCCCGGCCGACGCCGAGGGCTACGTGAAACTGCCGTTGTGTCCGTCCGAGCGTCCCTTGCCGGTATGGAGCTATTTTGACGAGGGCCCCGGCGCGCCCACCTGGGTCGAAGGCTCGGCGGTCGAAGTGCAATTGAAATTTCCCGGCGGCGCCGAACACGCAGTTCGCTTCACTCCAATGTGTTACAACACCTCGAATCTCAGCTTCTTCGATACGCCGATCGTGTTCCAGGATGCAAAAAAGTCCTAATACTGTTAGCAATCACGTGGGTAGAAATGAAGGAGAGATAAAATGTATTCCAAATCGCCGTTCGTCAACCGCAAGCCGTTTCCACGCGGTTTCACCTTGGTGGAACTTTTGGTTGTGATTGCGATTATCGGAATCCTGATAGCACTATTATTACCGGCTGTTCAGGCGGCGCGGGAAGCAGCGCGGCGCATGCAGTGTTCGAATAATCTCAAACAAATGGGATTGGCCGCCTTGGGGCACGAAAGCGCCTACGGTTTTTTCCCGAGCGGAGGCTGGGCACCAATTTGGGTCGGTGATCCGGACCGTGGTGTCGGCAAGAGTCAGCCCGGCGGATGGATTTTCTCGGTGTTGCCGTATATGGAACAAAATGAATTGCACCAGCTTGGAGCCGGCGCCACATCGGACGCGGATCGCGAGGTGGCAAATGCAAAGCGTGTTACCACACCTGTCGTCGCCTTTTGCTGTCCCTCGCGGCGGCCGGTCCGCATAGCGCCTTCTTCATGCGTAACCTATGCTTATTTCTGCCGTTCCGTGACGGGTGGCAAGGCCGCTCATACCTGTTATGCGGCCAATATGGGGGAAGCAGACTCAACCGTTTTTATCCCATCGTCGTACTGGCCGGGCTCCTATGCACAAGGAGACGATCCAAACTTCAACTGGTATCCAACAACGAACGTTTCGGGCGTATGTTTTCAACGCAGTGAAGTCACGGTGGCAATGATTAGCGATGGAACCTCCAACACTTACTTTGCCGGAGAAAAGAATATAAATCCCGATCACTATACCGATGGCAAAGACGGAGGCGACGACTGGAGCATGTACTCGGGTCAACAAGACGACATTGTTCGCCTGGTGGCTAAACTCAATGGTGGTGTGGCCACCTATTACCCTCCCTTGCGTGACACCGCAGGCCTTGGATATACGGAAGGATTTGGAGGTCCCCATTCTGGTGGTCTGAACATGGCTTTTTGCGACGGCTCGGTTCATACGATTAATTTCGAAATCGATCCGGAAATCCACCGCTGCCTGGGCAGCCGCCAAGACGGCAAGCCCCTCGATGACAATGAGTTCTGATTCCAGTTGAAATGCAGACATCAATAATCTCTTCAGCAATTGCGTGGGAAAGATAAAATGTCTTCCAATTCACCGTTAGCCGGCCGAAGACTGTTTCATAACGGCTTCACCCTCGTGGAACTTTTGGGTGTGATTACCATTATCGGCATTCTGGTCACGATCGCCTTTTTCGTGGAAAAAGCACACGCCGAATATCCCATCCGCGCGGTACCGTTTAGGGATGTAAAAATCACCGACGAGTTCTGGGCGCCGCGCATAGAGACCAACCGCAAGGTGTCGATTCCACATTGTATAGAAATGTGCCGTCAGAGCGGGCGCGTGGGCAACCTTGACAAGGCTGCCCATCGCGCGAAAGGTCCCTTTCAGGGTGTGCCGTGGGGCGATTCGGATATCTACAAAGTGATCGAGGGGGCTTCATACTCGCTAGCTGTCAAACCGGACGCATCGCTCGAGCGGCACGTGGACGATTTGATTGCCAGGATCGCCGCCGCGCAAGAAGGCGACGGCTATCTACACACGGCTCGTTCCGTGAATCCAGAACAACCTCATGCCTTGTGCGGCAAGGATCGATGGTCACATAAGCATAGTCACGAGTTGTTCAATGCCGGGCATTTGTATGAAGCGGCCGTGGCTCACTCGATGGCGACAGGAAAACACTCGTTGATGGAAGTGGCCGTGAAAAACGCCGATCTGATGTGCCGGGTATTCGGACCGGGAAAAAAGTATCAAATGAATCATCCGGAGATCGAGCTCGCCTTGGTACAGCTTTCCCGCAAGACGGGCGACCCAAAATACCTGGCCTTGGCCAAGTTCTTTTTCGACGAAAGGGGCCGCCCCGGCAGCCATCAGTTGACGGGTCCGGGCGGTCAGGACCATAAACCGTTGATCGAACAACACGAAGCGGAGGGACACGCCGTTGCGGGAATCTATACTTACATCGGAATGCTGGATGTGGCCGCCCACACCGATGCGCCCGGTTTCGTTCGGGCAGTCGATCGGATATGGGACAACATGACCACTAAGAAGCTCTATACAACCGGCGCCGCCGGTGCCCGCAGTGAAGGTTTCGCGGCGAACCATGACCTGCCCAACCGGGAAGCGAAGTGCGAGACCTGCGCGGCCATGGCGGCAATACTATGGAGCCATCGACTGTTTCTCATGCATGCGGACGCCAAGTATATCGACGTTTTGGAACGAGCACTATACAACGGAGCACTAGCCAGTGTGTCGCTCGACGGGAAGCTGTTTTTCTATGCGAATCCGCTGGAACACGACGGTAAGACACCGTTCAATATGGGCCGGCAAGGCCGGCAACCGTGGTTGTATTCGGCATGTTGCCCCGCGTTCGTGGTTCGATTTTTTCCACGGATTGGAGATTTCGTATACGCAACACGAGACGATAATCTTTATGTGAATCTGTTTGTGGCGGGAAACAGCAAGGCGAGCGTCGAGGGCAACCAGGTCCAATTGAAGCAGGAAACGAAATATCCGTGGCAGGGCACCGTGAAGATCGGCGTGGAACCGCAACAGGAACGGGAGTGGACCCTTTGTGTCCGAGTGCCCTGTTGGGCGAGCGGGCAACCAGTGCCCGGCGATTTATATCGCTATATAAAGTCGAAGGTCGAGCCGATCACGATCAGCGTCAACGGAAAGTCTCTGCCGGTAGAAACGGATAAGGGATTTGTGAAAATTCACCGCCGCTGGAAGAAAGGCGACATGGTCGAGTTGAATCTGCCCATGCCTATTCGGCGAGTGCTCAGCCACGAGGCGGTCAAAGCCAACGCGGGGCGAGTGGCGCTAGAGCGAGGTCCGATCGTCTACTGTGTCGAGTCCACCGACAACGACGGTCACGCCTTGGATCTCTCGCTGTCGGACTCGGCGACCTTGAGTAGCGAGCACCGCGCCGAATTACTCGGTGGAGTGACCGTGATCCGCGGCTCCGCCGTGGTCACCATCGCTAAGCAGAACGGAACGAGCAAAACTACTCCCATCGAGTTTACGGCCATACCTTACTATTCTTGGGCAAACCGGGGCGCAAGCAAAATGTCGGTTTGGTTGCCGCGGCATGATACCACTAATTCTACGAAGGTCGATTAATATCAACTGCCACCACCTTCCCACCGCTTGACCGCCGTACCACCTTCGGGTATGGTGTCGTTACTATGCGAACTGCCGTGTGTGTCATGCCCTGCTGGTTTCTTATACTTTCCGTAGCTTCTTCACTCCCCGCTGCTTCCGACAACTGGCGATCCTACGAGGTCTATCAGCCAACCATCACACGGCACGCCGTGATCGACGCGCAAAACCACACGCACAAGTACAATCACTGCTCGACCATCGTATGGTTTCAAGACCGGTGGTTCTGCTTGTGGGGAAGCCATGTTCCTCAAATCGAACACGCGCCCGGGCAGCGGATCGTCTTCAGCACCAGCCACGATGGACGTGCCTGGATGCCCATCGAGCGACTCTTTTCCAATGCCGAATATTGCGAAGCCCCGGTCCGCTATCCCGAAGGCAAAGGACATCAGTGGCAGCCGAACCTGGGTGTGGTCGACGGCGAACTATGGGTGCTGTGGAACCAGGGCGGGAGCGGCCGTGATACTCGACAAGCCGACGGCAAACGCAGCAAGGACTTTCGCGGGCTGTACTTCTCGCGACTGAAGGATGTCGACGGTAAGTGGGTCAACAAGCGCGTGGAGTGGGAAGGGCAAATCTGGCCCACCGTGAACGGCCAACAATACTACGTGAACACTACGCAGAATCTCTACCGCCTGCGCTCAGGTCGCGTGTTGGTCCCGGTGACACTTCGGGCTGTAAGGCGGAGGGCTGAAGATGCGCCGAAGGGCGTCTTGGATTGGTGGGCCGTGGAAAAACGTAATTCGGTCATCTACACCGACGACCTGGGCGAAACATGGCACCTTTCACCGGGCTGTGTGACGCCCAGTTTCAAATGGATTCAATGGGAACCGACCGTCTGGGAGCAACCCGACGGGTCGGTGATGATGTTCGCGCGCAACAACACGAATTGGCAATTGGGACACGGTAAACCTACGTCCGGCCAATACTTGCTCTGGTCGATCAGCCGAGATCACGGCGAGACCTGGACGCCGCACCGATACGTTCCCATAGAGAGTGTCTGCTCACGGATGCACGTAGCTCCGCTGGACGGTCGCGGCGTTTGGAATCTGGTCAATCCCGATGACGACTTCACCGGTCGCCGCTACGTGATGGTACACAACGACGCCCCGGGCAGCGAGTATACATGGGGGGAGGCACGCAACAACCTGGCACTGTTCTTCAAGCGGGGTGCCGGTTTCGACTTCGTGGCCGGAAACAATTTCTCAGCCCATCAACCCAGAAGCTGCTACCCGCAGATGTGGCGCCACGGTGACACGCTGGCCGTCAGCTACACAACAAGTCTTGCCGACGCCCGTTCGATCTACGTGGCTTTGGTCTCACCGTTGCCGGAGCTCGATCGTTACTATCTCTTTCCGCGAATGAACGATGTTCCCAGCCCGCAACGTCCGCGGCGCATCGGCAACGTATGGGCTTTTCAGAACGGCCAACACGTGGCCATGCGAGAGGCTGTCGATCCGGGGAAGGATGGAGTTTCTTTCGGAGCCTGGATTCGCGACCACGGCACGGGCATGATCTTCGACACACGGGGCAAAGGCGGTGGCTTCAACATCATGATCGAGTCGAAGAGCCTTGGAGGCGCAAACAGTGAGAGGCAGCGGCGACCGGCCGTGTGCATGCACACCAAGCCGCACGTTTTCGGCCCGACACTACCCTTGATCCCCAAAGGTCAGTGGCACTATATCGGTCTCACCCTCGACAACCACACGGGCGAGGCCCAGTTCTACGTTGACGAACAGTCGGAATCGGTTCGCTTCGAGACGCCCGTGCCCCGACCACTGAAAGGAGTCGCAGCGCACCTCGGCGCCAAGAGTCTGCCGTCGAGCGGGGTGCCGGGACTGACGGGCGACATTCGCTTTGCAGCCTTGTATGCCGGCCCGGAGCTGGGTGCCGAACACCATCGCTGGCTCTACAACCAATTCGCCGAGGAATTGGGGCGGCCTGGACTCGACGACGCTACGAAACCGCCCTCCCGGCCTCTCATGTGGATGGACCCGGCAGACAAAGACGCTTTCAATCGGGACTTCGTTGTGCCCTCTACCGAGCCTCGCGGCGGTTCGGAGGTTGTTACACGAAACGGACGAACTCTGTTGCGGCTGCGCGATCACGGATCGGTCGGTGTCGATCTGGACGAGAACAACCGCAGCCGCGGTGACCGGGTGTATCTACGTTTCTTGTTCCGGGTCGAGCGCGGCGACGACCAGACGCTATGCACCGTGGGCGACTTCAACCAGCCCGCCCAACTCGTTGTTCGTAAGGGTCGGGTGCTGCTGTGTTCAGGCAAAACAGAAAAGCCTTGCGGAGGCGTGAATCCGTACGAATGGACCCATGTGGCCGTCGAAACGAATAACGATGTGACCCGTGCCCGTGTCGGCGAAGGCCCCCTTGTCGAAGTGCACCACAAACCGGAGGCAACCTGGATCTATCTAGGCGAGGCCTTCCCGAAGTATAAAGATTTCCCAGGTTCACATCTGTTGATAGACGTAGCATCGGTGCATACCCGAGTTGAATGTGCCGTTCAGCCGTAATCAGCCTCCATACGACGGACGGGCAATCTACTAATTTTGCATTGGAAAACTCTTGTCGCGAATGATCTTGATCGTCTTCAATAAGTAATGCGGAATTACTTTATGATATCCGCCAAAAAATTGCCATTTTCCTTAATCGCCACAATTGGAAATCATTTCATCCAAGAAATTATCTTCAAACTCAAGACCGTACTCATGTATGGGGTGTGTCTGTCGGGGGCCGTATTGATTAACGACCTGGCGTAGTTCCGGCATGATTTCCAGTAGTTGGTTAATCAGGTTGTGTGCCATATGGGCAACGGACGCTTGCCTGTTTTGCCTCGTGAGCGTTATGGCGGTACGCATCAAGGCCGTAAGCTGGGCGGGAATCTTTTCGGGCGCATTGAATGCCCCCTCCGTATCGACAAGCAGTTCGCCGATAGGTACATTCAGCAGTTTTTTCCATTCGTGGAGAAGGCACAAGGGGATATCCGTAGATTCGTTTTCAATCAATTCGACCGTATCAACATCGATCCCCAAGTGTTCTGCGATCGTTTCTCGCGAAACAGCCTCGCGGCAACGTACCTTGCGAAGACAATGCAAGGGAGCGGAGGCGGGCTTTGCGACAAGCTCGCAGGATGCATTCTTGTCGTCCTGTGAATTCTGATTTTCTTTTATCTTTTTCACTTGAGCGTTCCTTTATTGACTGTTTAGCCAAGGTCTTGATTTTCGGTTTGGTGCGTCGTCGCATCTAAATAATCGAGGTATTGCTCGATCTCGAAAAATGTGGCTCCCATTGCAAATGCTGCCAAAATAAACTCAGTTCGCTTGGTAAATTCATCAACAAGCTCGCGTATCTGTTCCTGATCATCATCGGGTAAATCGCTTGGTTGGTTTGTGATCATGGTTGCTTTTCTATGCGGGCGAATCAAATATGGTGTTCAATCTGTGAAACTCAGCAGAAATACATTGCGTCGACGGCTATTTAGTAACGCGACGAACGAATCGGGAATCCGCCAAATGTTTTGTTACCCCCTCTGAGGGCGGGATCGTTTTTATAGAAGCGGTTTCATAACTCCTGAAAGCCCTTTAATTTCAAGATTTTTTGCACTCAAAAGCAGTTCTGAAACTGGTTATAGAAGTACGGGACTTGATGAGTTCGAGTGTGCGACGGATAATCGCAGTGTTGGGAGGTATTCAAGCGAAATATGCACCCAGCTTGGAACTACATGTCCCTTCCCAGGAGAAAATCGCGTTTTCTTGGGGGTAGCACGCAGCGGAACGCAGCATCGGGTCTAGAATTGGTACAAAAAGGATTCAACGGGCCATGCAGTCTGACGAAGTTTCGCGGATAACCGGGATACTCAACGAAGTCAAGCAGGGTGATCGCTCAGCCTGGGAGCGGTTATTGCCGATGGTTTACGGCGAGTTGCGACAACTGGCCGCGCAATTTCTTCGTCACGAACGCAACAACCACACGCTGCAGCCGACGGCACTGGTTCACGAAGCGTTTATGAAACTCGTGGATCAAACGAACGTCGACTGGCAAAGTCGCGCCCACTTCTTCGCGATCTCCTCGCAAGCCATGCGTCGAATTCTTGTCGATCACGCTCGGCAGCACCAGGCGGCCAAACGCGGCGGTGGACATAAACGGATAGTTCTGGATGAGAACCTGATCGGCGAAACCCAACGAGCGGGCAACCTCTTGGCCTTGGAGGATGCGCTTACTAAGCTGGCCGAGCTCGATCCGCGGCAGGCGAAGATAGTAGAACTGCGGTTTTTCGGCGGGCTGAGCGTGGCCGAGGTGGCCGAAGTACTGGATATGTCGAAACGGTCGGTGGAGCGCGAGTGGACGATGGTTCGCTCCTGGTTGCGACGCGAACTCAGCGACGGCACAACACCATGAATCCAAAGCGGTACCAACAGGTCAAGGAAGTATTCTTGGCCGTCTGCGAACTCGATAGTGACCGGGTGGACGCTTTCTTGGACGAAGCATGTGCCGGAGATCCATCACTGCGAGAAGAAGTGGAGTCGCTGCTTGTTTATCATCTGCCCTCAACCCTGATCGGCGAGTCGCCCGAAGACAGCGGCGAGGTAAAAATTCCTCGCTTCGTTCCAAAGATTCTTTCTGATGCCGGTGAAACAAAAGACGACACCCGGGCCTACGAACACAGCCGGGAAAAGAAGGGGAAGGAAGAGCGTTTTGCACCGGGCACGATAATTGCCGGCAGGTATCGCATGCTGGGATTGCTCGGTCGCGGTGGCATGGGTGAGGTATATCGGGCCGACGACCTGAAATTGGACCAGCCGGTGGCGTTGAAGTTTCTTTCACGCGACATGTCGCATGACCGATCGCGGCTGGAGCGGTTCCATAACGAAGTTCGACTGGCACGTAAAGTCACGCATCCCAACGTCAATCGCGTATACGACATCGGTGAGGCGGGTGGCGATACGTTCATATCCATGGAATACGTCGATGGACAGAATCTGGGCATGTTGCTGCAATCGGTGGGGCGCCTTACCGGTGACAAGGCCATGCAAGTCGCAAGACAGCTTTGTGCCGGTCTGGGCGCCGCGCACGACCGGGGCGTTTTGCATCTGGATCTGAAGCCGGCCAACATAATGATCGACAGCTCGGGGCAAGTCTGTATCACAGATTTCGGCATCGCCTCGCTGGCCAAAGAGGCCAAGAGAGATGGGCCCTTGACCGGCACGCCCGCCTTTATGGCCCCGGAGCTTTTTCAAGGTAAAAAACCTACCGTTCAATCGGATTTGTATTCGCTAGGCGTGGTTCTTTACGAAGCGGTGATCGGCCAAGCTTTGCCGTTGGATATTTTGCGACATGGTCGACGGCAAGCGGACTTAGAGAGCCGTGACGATTCGGCATCGTTACTGCCGGACGATGTCGATCCAGTGCTGGAGCGAGTGATCCGGCAATGTCTCGAGCCGGATCCGCGACAACGCCCCGACTCGGCACACGAGATCGCGGCCTCCTTGCCCGGAGTCGATCCACTGGATGAGGTTATTGCGGCCGGCGAGACTCCCTCGCCGGATATGGTGGCCGCCGCCGGGGCCGGTGTGGGATTTCGCCGTAAAACGGCGATCGCCTGTCTGTCAATCGCGCTGGTGGGATTGACGGCTGTCTGGCTGCTGGCCAAACATACTTTGTTTCTGCCGCAAGCCGGACTGGCCAAACCCCCGGCCGTGCTTGCCGATAAAGCCGAAGAGATCATTGCACGGTTGGGCCACGACATGGAGGACCATCAACCGTCGGAACGACGGAGCGTGCAAGGGTTTGCCATAGACCGGGCATATCTGCGATATTTTACGGAATCCGTAAATGAGGCAGACCCTTGGAAAAACTTATCGACGGGACGGCCGCCGGCCATCTTCTTCTGGTATCGCCATGGAGACGGAAGACTGATCCCACCGGCTCCCTTCGGCGAATCCGCCTTGAGACGTAAGCTGCCGCCCGAGCCGGGCATGACTACGGTAAGACTCGACGGGTATGGCCGTTTGATTAGGTTCGAGGCCATCCCACTCCGCTCGGGATATCAGTCTAGTTCGGAAAAAAATGTTGATTGG
The DNA here is from genome assembly GCA_016934075.1 of Pirellulales bacterium. Taxonomy (GTDB): domain Bacteria; phylum Planctomycetota; class Planctomycetia; order Pirellulales; family Thermoguttaceae; genus JAFGTN01. The sequence goes on along the minus strand of JAFGTN010000679.1, from coordinate 3,515 downwards.
TCGGTGCCGTTTGAATTGGCCGGACTTGACATCTCACGATTCGAAGCCGTTGATCCGGTTCGTAAACCGCCCATGTTTGCCGATCGAGTGTTGGCTTGGAAGGGTGTTTATGAGGACAATCCGTCGGTGCCGATTCGAATCGAAGGATCCGCGCTGGATGGACGAGTCGTCTATTTCAGCGTGGTTCCACCTTACCAGGATCAGGCAGGTGTGTCCGATGGAGTGTCCTGGGTTTCGGCACCACCTTCGCATGCTTTTGTTTTACGTTTTACACTACACCTGGCGGCAATGGTCTGCGGAATATTTCTTGCCTGGAAGAACCTCGGCCAGGGGCGTGGCGATAGACGCGGCGCATTGCGGTTGGCCATGTTCGTGTTTGTGCTCGGATCTCTAGATTGGATTGTGGGCGAACGACACTCGACCGTTTGGGCCGAACAGGCCGCTTCCCTGTATTTGGGCTTGGCGCGGATTACGCTCGCGGCCGTGGGTGCCTGGATCTGGTACATCGCGCTGGAACCACATGTGCGACGCTTGTGGCCGCAAACTCTGATCACCTGGAGCCGCATACTGCAAGGGCATTTTCGCGATCCGTTATTGGGTCGCGATATTCTTATCGGTGGACTGTTCGGTGTCTGTCTGGTCCTAGTGTTCCAATTTGATATTCTGTTGCCCGGGTGGTTGCATTTACCGCAACCGGCGCCCAAGCTGCCGGCTGCCGGATATGATCTGGCGGAATTATTGGGCGTTCGATACAAGATGGGAACGATGATTAGCGTGCTTTTGACGTCAATCATTTTCGGTCTGACTGCTCTATTCTTGATGTCGTTGTTCCGGGTTATTATACGGATGCCCGGCCTGGCGACGCTGGCATTTTGCGCTTTATTGACAACCGTATTTTCAATCGATTCCGGCTACGATACCTTTATGCCCTGGTTGACCAACGCGGTTTTGGCATTTGGAGCCGTGTTCATTCTCAAACGCGTGGGATTGGTTGCCTTGATCGTGGGACGTTTCGTTTGTGTTTTGATAATGACCAATCCAATCACATCGGATTTCAACGCCTGGTATTCGGCGTCCGGAAATTTCACGGTGGCGTTTGTTATGGGATTGCTCGTTTGGGGTTTTTATCTGTCGCTGGCGGGCGGGCCGGTTGTCGCCTCATCGGTCTCGAAGATCAAGGACACCGGGGAGTAAACATGCTGCAAACACCAGGACTTTTTATAAACTTCGCGAGCAAGGTCGCATTAGTGTCGGCCGCAATTTTGGGCACTGTACCGGCGTCGGCCACCGAGCCACTAGCCATCGAGAAAGGTTTCAAACAGCTTTTCCTCGATGATGCGCCCATCGAACACCAAGAATGTCTCACGCGCGTGATGCACCGGCCCAAAAAGCACGGGGCCGTGTTGCGGCCCGACGGCAAGGCTGACGGGACTCGCGTGCAGAGCGGCTCCGCGCCGGTTTGGGTGCCGGAAGAAAAAGTTTACAAGATATTCTACATGGGATTCCCCTATGCGGCCGGCAAGGGACAGTGGATCCTTGACGAGATCGGCCCAGCTATGGCCGTTTCCAAAGACGGGCTAAACTGGGAGCGTCCCAACTTGGACAAAGTCAAGTTCCGCGGTTCAAAGGACAACAACCGTTTCTATGTGGTCGATCCAAACCTCCGCTGGGGCAGCAATCGTTTTGTGGAAGTAATCTATACCCCGCATGATCCCGATCCGCTACGACGCTACAAGGGATTTCTGGGGGCCATGGGGCGACGGCCGGTGGTGAGTCCCGACGGTATCAACTGGAAACTGGTCAAAACTCCTCCAATCCCCAGCAGCGACACCTCGACGCTGATCTGGGACGAGTTGGGCAAGCGTTACGTGGCGGTGGTCAAGAGCGGTACTAAATATGGCCGTAGCGCCTCAGTCACGTTCAGTAAGGATTTCGTGACGTGGACCAAATCGCGACTAACATTTTGCACCGACCAACAAGACCAGGTGATTGCCAAAAAACGGATCGCCTCGCGGTTGGCCGATCCCGACATGCAGAATCCTATGTTTAACTATCCCGAGCCCAAGGAGCCCTGGTCGCCCGACAAAGCCTGCAAGCACAGCGGTCCCATCGACGGCGAGGATTTCAACCAGACCGGCAAGGGCAAGAATTTCAATATTCCCACATGGCGGGCAGAGACCTACAAAATGGGCGTCTTCCCCTACGAAGGCCTCTACATGGGCGTCGTTATGTTCTACTACCCCACGGGGCCGGCCGTACCAGCGTGGAACAACACGGTGGGTTTCGACGAGTTTCAACTAATCTTTACACGTGACGGTCAGATGAACAAGGAGAACTGGAAGCGCCTGGGCAATCGCGAGCCGTTTTTGGAAACATCGCCTTTGAGCAAAGGACTGGTCGGCAACTTTGATCGCCAACAGATGGGCGTTTTTAACCGGCCGTTGGTGATGGGCAACGAGCTCTGGTTCTACTACGTCGGGTTGAAGTTCCGCACGCCGCATTACAAGATGTGGCCCGACGGAAAAGTGCGCAACCAGGCGAATCTTACGCCCAAAGAAAAGGCCGATTTCGAAGACGGTTGCTCGGCAATCTGCCTGGCAAAACTGCGACTGGACGGGTTCGTGTCGCTAGAAGCCGGTAAAAAACCCGGCGAGTTGTTAACCAAGCCGTTTAAGGCAGACGGTAAAGATTTGTTCCTGAATGTGGATAACCGCAAAGGTGGAAAGACGAAGGTCGAGGTGCTCGATGTACAAAGCCATCCCATCGACGGTTTTAGCCTGGATAATAGCGTCGCATTGAACGGCAACGGCGTGAGCCAAAATGTTTCATGGCAAGACGGAGCCAAATGGAGTACGCTTAAAGGCAGAAAGGTACGGCTGCGTATTGTAATGCATGACGCCGGACTTTACGCCTTTTGGACAAAATGAGAAGTCCATCGACAATCAACATGATCCGAACCGATAAGAGACGCGGTTTTCCCTGGTCGAGTTGTTAGTGGTGATCGCCATCATCGGTATCCTTATTGCCCTGCTTTTGCCGGCAGTGCAAGCGGCACGCGAGGCAAGTAGAGCTTGAATCGCTGGGGGTTCTTCTGGTCGACCTTGAGTTCATCGATCTGCATGTAGAAGATCAGGTGCTTTCGCCAACTGAGGCACAAAGGTCCGCAGCTTTCGTTATGGGCAATCAACAGTGGCCCGCCGGGGCGGATGCGGAGTTGGTGCAACGAGATGGGCCGGGCGATGTCGCGCATGGGACCACCGGCTTTGTATCCCGCGAAAAACCGGCCCACATTCATGTCGCCGTCGTAAATCCACTGCACGCATTTGGAGTGGATTTTCCACTTAAAATCCGGCTTGTGGTTTTTGAGGTCGATGTCGGCGGCGCTTGCAGCCATACACAGCATCGTCAACACCAGGCACAGACTTGCCGTTATCGGTAGGTTCCTCATGATTTCACACTTCCTTTCCGGTATCTACGGAAGTCTGATGGATTAACTAGAGTCTGTTCGCTCGCTA
>JAFGTN010000678.1 GCA_016934075.1 Pirellulales bacterium | reverse complement strand
TCGTCATCTTCTGGACCTCCTGATTGGTTACCTGTGGTGTGTATTATACACCTTATAAGGCTGTCCAGTTTTTGGGGTCCACCTCACGTTTCAACCTTACTGGCCAAGGACAACACTAGTGCTAACCGAACGACAACGCCGGTCAGCAAGAACCAACCTATGACTCAACAATCGTCTGCTTACCTGGGCATCGGCGTTGAGAAGTTGAGCCCGGCGGTAATCAGTCAGATGCCCGATCTACTCAAGGATGGGCAGGGTGTGCTCATCTCGGAAGTGGTCGAAGACTCACCGGCCGCGAAAGCAGGCCTGAAAAAGTATGATATTGTGACCCGGTATGACAACCAGAAGGTGCTTTCGCCCGAGCAATTCGTAAAGTTGGTGCAGCACGATCAGCCGGACCGTGTCGCAAAGCTGACGGTCATACGCAGGGGTAATTTGAAAAAGATGGAAGTTACTTTGGGCCAGCGGCCCGCAACCGGCGAACAGCCCGCAATGGATGAATTCTGGCAACGGCCGAACTTCCCAATGCCCTTGCGCCGATTTGCTGCGCGTCCCTTGACTCGACAAGAAACCGAGAACCAATGGACGAGTTTCGACTCGATGAGCCTCACCCGAGTGGATGACAATCATTACAAAGCCGAAATTACTTACAAAAACGACAAAAGCGAAATCGAAACACGCAAGTATGAAGGCACCCTGGACGAGATCCGCACGGCGGTTAAAAACTGCAAGGATCTTCCGAGAAATGAACAGGCCCATCTAATGCGCGCCATTGGCAGTTTCCGCTCCCCCTACGGTTTCCCATTCATCGAAATGATGCCCGATCCTGAAGTTATGTGGGATTTGGAGTAAAGGGCATGGGAGAGAGGCATGCAGGGATCTCTCCATACATCAGGTCCCAGCAAGGCAGAGGGACGTGTTCGGCGACAACAATCGGTTTCCTTGAACGATGTAATTGTTGCTATACATGGACGCAAATTTCACGTCCCTCTGCTCTTATGCATAGCCGATGGTTATGAAAAAGCTCTTTCATCCAACCGGACCTTGATGAAAACATCCACGTTCGCTTATTCAGGTCCGATCGGACTTTGCAGCCGAGTGATAAATCTGCGGTGATGCTTGCCTGTGAGATTGAGATGGCGGTAGACCACCATTTTGGCCCAGTCTTCGACGAACAACCACACAAGACAGTAACCCCACACCAGGCCCACATATGACCAAGGGATTCTGGCGATACCGAAGGCAGGGATGCCAAAACCCACGATCAGTACGGCAACCACTTGTGTCGCAAGAATGGCAACCAGGAGGATGGGGGCCGGATAGGGTTTGGAAAAGAAGGGCCGCTTGTTGCGGACTACCAACAACGTAAGATGACCCGCCACCGCCAGTTTCAAGTAGATGAACGACTGCATAAGCCCCTCGTCAAGCTTTAACCACAATCGGCCGATCAGCAATAATCCAAAAGTTTCCACCACCCCAATCAAGCCCAAGACTGTGGCAATAGTCAGTACGCGTCTCATTTCCCAGCGTACCGGCTTGGGCGATAGCCATGTATTGTCGTAGGCAATCGTGATGATGGGCAGATCGTTCAACAAGGCCAAGAGGATGACCATCACGGTGGTGATCGGATAGAAATTGAATACCACCATGGCCGCCACCACGAAAAGCATGATACGGATGGTCTCGGTGATGCGATAGATGGCATAGCTGTTCATCCGCTCGAAAATGCGTCTTGCTTCTTCCACGGCGTTGATGATTACCGAAAGACCCGGAGCAGTAAGCACCAAAGACGCCGCGGCCTGAGCCGCGCGAACCGCTCCGGAAACGGCTATTCCCACTTCGGCCTGCTTCAAAGCCGGCGCATCATTGACACCGTCGCCGGTCATGGCGACCAAGTGACCTCGGCCCTGAAGTGCCTTGACTATCCCATATTTGTGCTCTGGATAAACCTCGGCAAAACCGTCGGCCTGCTCGATGCGGGTCACCAACCGTGGCGGCAAATGGTCAACATCCTGATCGTCATCGAAAATAGTATCGGCGGACTGAATATTTGTCTTCAGTTCCAGTTGACGGGATATCTCGCGGGCAATGGCAACATTGTCTCCGGTCACCATCTTCACATCGATGCCGTGTTCTTGAGCATGACGAATAGTCTCGGCCGAATCTTCTCGTGGAGGATCGTAAAGCGGTAGAATGCCCAATAGGGACCAGTTTCCTTCCTCTCCTTCTCGGCGCGCAATTCCCAGCGTCCGGTAACCTTTGGAAGCAAGATCGTTAACCGACTCTTCTACTCGATGACGTGCCGCGCCATCCATATCGCATAGTTTCAGTATGACTTGTGGCGCACCCTTGGTTACACTGAATGTATCGCCATGCGGGTTACGCAATGTTGCCTCAGTCCGCTTGTGAACCGGATCAAAAGGCGTAAAGGCCAACTGCTGGTAGGAATCTAAAGCAAATGGATCCTGTAGACCGCGGACTACCGCCTCATCTATTGTGTCACGATCTTCACGAGGTGACGCCAGGCTTCCCGCCAAGATAAGTTCCTGGGAATCTATGCCGCCGAATATATTGGGCTCTCCAAGGGTCAACTTATTTTGTGTCAAGGTGCCCGTCTTGTCGGAAAGGAGAACATCTATTCCCGCGATCTCTTCGATCGATTGCAGCCGCGAGACGATAGCTTTCATCCGCGAAAGTGCCAACGCGCCCAGAGCCATGGTCATGGAAAGCACGGCCGGCATTGCCACGGGAATCGACGCGACCACAAGAATCAGGACAAACTGAACTATCGTCAGGAAGGATTCGCCACGGTGTATCTGCACTAGAATAAGCAATGTTGCAAGGCCGATGCTGATGTAGATCAGATAATCACCAATAGTAAGCACTGCCCGCTGAAAATGAGAAACTGCTCCAGCCGACTGCACCAACTCGGCTGTCTTAGCGAAGAAGGTCTTCTTTCCGGTAGCTATCACAAGTGCATCCATCTCACCCTGCTTAATCGACGAGCCGGAATAGACCAAGTCACCAGGCGACTTCTCGACCGGCAGTGATTCGCCAGTCAGAGAGGATTCGTCGACACTGAGATAACTTCCCTCAAAAAGTTTACCATCAGCCGGCACGACATCGCCGATTCTCAAATGAATAATGTCACCTGGAACGAGTTCTCGAGCGGGTATTTCTCGCCGCTTTCCGTTCCGGATCACATGAGCCACAAGAGCCAATTGGCTCTTAAGGGCCTCTAGGGCATTCGCCGCTTGGTGTTCCTGCCAGAAGCCAATAACGGCATTCAAAACGAGCATGACGATGATAATCGAGAAGTCAGGCCAGTGCGCCAACAGAGCTGAGAGTACGGCGGCCACCTCAATCATCCAGGGTATTGGACCCCAAAAATAGCTCAAGAACTTGAGAATGATATTAGTCTGTTCTTCTTCGATAGCGTTTAGTCCATATCGTTGCAGACGGCTTTGTGCTTCCTCCTCATCCAATCCTTGGGAACTGCTATGATGCTCCCGAAACAACTCTTCGATACTCTTCTCGGCAGAGCTTTTCGTGTTATTATGTGTCTTACTCATGCTTGACACCTCGTATACAAGTCTTTATGGAAAACCACGGCAATGTGATTCTCTACTTGTGCATCAGACGTGCCAAAACAGCAAAAATGGGGAAATACTCAAGAAAACGCACAGGAAATGCCAATGTCGGCTTGTTCAGTATCTGTTCATACCCAAAACTGGACTGTGCATATTCTGGTCAAAGGGAAAGAAAGGTATGTTTAACACTGCTTCCCCTCTCTATGCCAGGGAGGCCGGAATCTTAGCGAGTTTACAGTAGTGGCTCTTGACCTTATGACGATTCCTTGGACTGTTCCGAATCATCGTAGGGCGCGAGTTTATTCCGTAGCGTCGTTCGTGAAATACCAAGCCGTTGACTGGCCACTACTTGATTGCCGTCTACCATCCGCAAAACTTCGTCGAGGAGAATGCGATCCAGATCGGCATGAACATGACGATAGATGTCGTTTTTTCCGGCCTGGATCAATTCATGTACGCGTTTTACCACATCGAACCTGCCACTGGCTTGTATTCCATTTTCTTGCGGAAGGTAATCCTTACTCGCACTAAGGATAGATTCCGGCAGGCAGTCCGGCGTGATGAATTCGCTCGATGCGCGAACGAACGCATGCTTGATGGCGCTTTGCAACTCCCTTACGTTTCCCGGCCAGTGATATTGCTGAAGGCATTCCATAGTCTCGGGAGGAACTGAACGAATATTCTTTTGGAGTTCGCGATTGAAAACCGCGATGAAGTGCTCGACCAGCACAGGCAAGTCTTCCTTGCGTTCCCGCAAAGGAGGTAAATCAATCGCATAGACTTTCAAACGGTAATACAGATCCTCACGAAAACGTCCTTGGACAATAGCCGCATCGAGGTCCTGGTTGGTTGCGGCGATAACGCGCACATCGGTTTGAATCGTCTCGTTGCCGCCCACGCGTTCGAATCTTCCATCCTGGAGCAGTCGTAGGATCTTTGCCTGAGTAGCCAGGGTCATGTCGCCAATTTCATCGAGAAAGACCGTGCCTTGATCTACCTGTTCGAACTTGCCTATTCGCCGCCGATCAGCATTGGTAAAAGATCCTCGCTCATGACCGAACAATTCACTTTCCAGCAATGATTCCGGAATGGCGGCACAGTTGATCGCAAGAAAAGGCTTCTTACTTCGATGGCTGTGCGAGTAGATTGCCCGGGCAACGAGTTCCTTGCCTGTGCCGCTTTCCCCCAGCACCAAGACGTTGACATCCTGCAACGCAACACGGCCAATGTCTTTGTAAACCTGTTGCATGGGTGATGAAAGCCCCACGATTCGATCAACATTTTGATTGTCGGTTTCCTCTTGAGTGAAAACAGCGGGAACGTGGCTCAAGTGACTAACGCGAATCGCTTTGGAAACGGTCTCGCGCAATTGGGGAAGATCGAGCGGCTTTAGCAGGTATTCGAAAGCCCCTAACTTCATGGCTTCTATAGCCGTTTCCGTAGTCGCATGGGCCGTGATGATGATAACCGGTAGTCTCGGATCAATCTTCCTAATGTGATCGAAGGCGTCGAGCCCGCACATGTCGGGTAGACGTACGTCGAGCACCACGGCGTCCGGCTGGTGCTCACTTGTCATGGCGATACCTTGCTTGGCCGATTGTGCCGTGACCACCTCAAGGGATTCGCTCTGCAGAGTTTTCCGGAGGGAATAACACACATTTGGCTCGTCGTCGATGATCAGTAATTTCGCCATGATAGATCTCCAAAACGGTCAATCGTTTGGGCCAAGCGACTCGGCCTTCTCGCTAGCAGTATCATTTTCGTCCTCGGCACGAACTGGCAGACGTATGGTAAAGACGGCGCCTCCGTTGGCTCGATTCTGAGCTGTGATCTGCCCATTGTGGTCCTCAATGATTCGCTTGCAAGTGGAAAGCCCCAGTCCAGTTCCCGATTCCTTACTACTGACGAATGGCTCGAAGATTCGATCTCCAAGGTCCCCAGGCAGACCGGGGCCACGATCCGCGACCTCTATAATTACCCATTGAGGCTGAACATCTCCCTCGGTTGATTTCCCTTCTGGCGGGGAGTCCGGCTCAAAACGCATCGTGAGTTTAATTGTATCTCCTTCCGGGCTCGCATCAATCGCGTTGAGCAGCAAGTTGAGCAATACTTGGCGAATCTGTCCTACATCCGCGTCGATTTCGACGATCCTTTCGGGAAGTTGGCAATCGATCCGAAGGTCGAGCTGAGCTGCACGCGACTCGACCAGTTCCACCGTTTGTTCCAGTATGCGGCGAATGGCAAACTCGCTACGTTCGAGTTTAGGCGGTCGGGCATAGTCAAGATAGTTTTGGATGATCCTATCGAGTCGGTCAATTTCCTCTCGGAGCACCCCCAAGTCCTCGTGATCCAATGTTGCCGAATCACCCCGCTCAGCGGCTCCCTGAACGAGAATCTTCATCGAAGTAAGGGGGTTTCTAAGCTCGTGGGCCAAGCCCGCAGCCATTTGCCCCATGGCAGCCAGTTTTTGTGTACGTGATGCGGCGACTTGTGCCACCTCGAATTGGTTGACCATCGCGGAAACTCGTTCGGAGATATCATGCAGGGAAGATTCCAACTCCTCGAAATCCTGCTCCGCAGATATGCTGATCGGACCGATGACTTGGTTGAGTGCTCCCGTTGTGTCACGGATCGGCAATGACATTTGCACCAATGACCGGCGCACCCCTCGGGCGATGCCATAACCGGCCAGCAGACCGGCAACCGCTCCGCACATGCCCAGCAGCAGAAGCCCAACGCCCATGTGGTCGGCGATAGCTTGTTCACGCTCGCTGGCCGCAGTCGCCATCCTCTCATTAAGTTTGCGGTAGACTATGGCTGGTTCAAGGATTTGTTTATTTGACACATCCCGTATTGCTTGAAGAACTTCCTCATGTTTTTCGTCGGCATGAGTTTTGTCGAAGGATATGCTGTACACGGAAAAAAAGTGTTCGTATCCTTGTGATATCTGATCCAGCAACTCCGTTTCTTTGGCATCGGTAACCAAACTACGCGCTTGCTCAATGCATTTATCGATCTCTTTGTGTGATTCCTCAAGATCCGAACGTTGCGTCTCCTGGTTCAACAGGTGATCGATGGCAAGTTTATTTTGCAGCCTCAGACAAAATAACTGGATCTCGTCGGCTACTTGGACCTTGGCGAGGCTTGCCGTCATCAAACGAGTCGACTCGCGTTGAAGTTGATGTAGATACCAAGCCGCAAGCCCTCCAAGCAACAAGAGTATAAAGCTCACAACCAGAGTCGGTGCCACAATTCGCAACATCAACCGGCGTTTCATCCTGTGGCCTTTCTATAGGTCTCGTGTAAATTAATACAAATAAACAGGCTCGGATTGAGTTGGGCAACACGTCATCGATTTTGACCACACCGACCTTTTGATATCTGCTATAGTAGCAATTTGCGGACCAATCGTCGACAGTCTGTGGTCATACATCATATACACCGCCAAACTGACAAGCAGAATCATCGCAATGTTGGAGTAGCCAGGACTACCATCTTTAAACAGGTTAATATCGAATTGGACCAACACGAATGATATTTAGTTACATATTTTGAACCGGCGAATTGCGCAGATGAAGAGAAGCCCCACGAATAGGTGGGGTATCCTCAAACAACATACTGAGAACAAACATAGCCAAGAACTATATCGCAGACTTGCGACACGAGTGGCTATCTCCCCAATAACAAGATTTGGATCCAAACCCAAGCAGCCAACGCAAAGCATGCCGAGACCAGTACCACCAACCCCCATGTAATCCAGCGAAATGTGAGAACTGGAACATTTTTATCTTGCTTGGACATTGGCATTCGCACATTCATGATTTTCGGGTCTCCAAATTTGGCGATCATGACGGAAAACATTTTTTAACCCGTCATCACCACTGACCCTGCGTGTTTTTTATTAACCTGCCATCCCACTAAAAAATGGCGAGATTTGGTCAGCACCCAATTACAAAGTGGGCAAATGTCGTGCCATTTGGCAAACTGTGATCCCAATCGAAGAGCAATGGCCACGCCAGTCAGAGATTTTTCACGGTTCGCGGATCCCGTAGTGTCATGAGACTACAGCAAAGGAACATAATATGGTCAGATGAACAGTTTCTGCACACCAGAACCGACAACTATGTTAGTGCTCAGCTTGGACGGAATCATTTACCACTCTCGGCGATAGCCTCATAAACGGCAATGGCATCGTCTTTCTGGTCAGCGGCAGCCCGGGATGAGGTCGGCAGGACCGAAATGATAAGAAGGATCAGTAATCCTCTGGCGAAAACAATACGAGTCATGGATGTATCCTGCCGGAGTGTAGTATGCTGGAGAATACCTACATGATATGATATTATGGACTCCTCGGGAAGAATATTATCACCAGTTTTTACCTCCATAGGGTTTACGGAAAGGCAGTCGATGAAATCGGGATATCGAGTTGCACTATGCATGTTGTTGATCGTCTGTTTTTTGCATATAACCGATGTGCAAGCATCTGCAAACCGCCCCAATGTTCTCTTCCTTGCAATCGACGATCTGCGTCCGGCATTGGGATGTTACGGTGACAAAACGGCTCTCACGCCGAATATCGACCGTTTGGCCAGTCGAGGCATGGTGTTTAATCGCGCCTATTGCCAACAAGCGGTGTGTAGCCCTTCGCGACTTTCCCTGCTGTCCGGCCTCCGGCCCGATACGATACGCGTCTGGGATCTGGCCACGCATTTTCGTGAAGCGGTGCCGGACGCCGTGACACTGCCGCAGCATTTCAAGAATCACGGTTACCACACACTCAGCATCGGCAAGATTTTTCACGGCGGTGGCAAGCCGGCAAAAGATCCGCCTTCGTGGTCGGCCGAGCCGCAATACGACATCGTCCGCAACGCGAAGATGCGCTACGCTTTACCCAAGAATCTCAAAGGAAAGAAGTCGAAGCGTTCCGCGGCGGAGGCAGCCGACGTTCCCGACAATGCATACATCGACGGCGTTGTCTGCGATGCGTCGATTGCGGCACTTGACGAGTTGCAGAAAAGAGACGATCCGTTCTTTCTCGCGGTCGGTTTTCGCAAGCCGCATTTGCCATTCTGTGCCCCGCGAAAGTATTGGGATCTCTATGACCGCTCCAAAATCCCATTACCGGTAACGACCGAGCATCCGCGCGGCGCGCCGGAACTGGCCGTGCGCAGTTGGAAGGAACTGGAGGGCTACACGGATATTCCCGAAGATGGACAACTTTCACTCAAGAAAATCCGCGAACTGCGGCATGGCTACTATGCCTGCGTCAGCTATATCGATGCACAGGTCGGGCGCTTGTTGGATGAACTGGACCGGCGGAAGCTCTCGAAGAATACGGTAATTGTCCTCTGGGGCGATCATGGCTATCATCTCGGTGAGCAAGGCTTATGGACGAAGGCCAATAACTACGAGTGGTCTACTCGTGTGCCGCTGATCATTGCCGGCCGGAACAATCAGATGTCGTCCGTCGCCTGGAAGGCATTCTCGAAGACGGCTGCAAGTCAGCTCGACCCGAATGTAATGTTCCAAGGCCAAACGTTCTGTTCCTCGCCGTGTATGACATTATGCATTTACATACCAGTCATAATTCTAAAGGAGAATAACTCATGAGTCTCTCTAAAGTAGTTTGCGTATTGTCATCTGCAGTATTACTCATCTCGATCATTATCGAGGTTAGCAGTACCGCCGGCGCAGCGCCCGCCGAGAAGCCGGCGAAGGGCGCAACGAAGAAGGTCGATTTGGGCAGCGGCGTAACCATTGAGCTTGTGTATATTCCTCCCGGTAAATTCAAAATGGGGAGCACGCCCGCCGAAAAAGCCTGGGCCACTGGAATAGAAGGCGGAGCCACGCCGGGCACAGTACGCGAGTCGTACGAAGGCGAACAACCTCGATTGATGCATGTGAAAGACGGTTTCTGGATGGGGCGAACGGAAGTCAGCGTGGGGCAATTCAAGCGTTTCGTGGAAGAAAGCGGTTACGTAAGCGACGCGGAGAAACCGGGCGGCAAAACTCAGGTTTTCGATCCGGAGTGGAAGATAACCGCAAAGGCACCGCCTCATCCCTGGATATCGGTCGAAGGCAAGAGCTGGCGCGATCCGAATTTCGGATTCCCACTACGGAACTGCTATCCGGTCGTCTGTGTGAGTTGGAATGATGGGAGAGCTTTCTGCAAGTGGTTAACTAAGAGAGAGCGTGAAGCAGGTCGGCTGCCCGAGGGGCTGGAATATCGCCTGCCTACCGAAGCCGAGTGGGCTTACGCATGTCGGGGAGGGCGCGAAAGCACATATTTCTGGTGGGGGAATGATCTCAGAGACGGCGAAGGCAGATTGAACATTTCCGCTGTCGATTTTCTGCCGGGCCGGAACAAGATCTGGCCGCTTGCCAACGCGCCCTGGAGCGATGGCTTTGCCTTTGTGTCGCCCGTGGATCACTATGGGGAAAAAGGCCGCAACGGTTTTGGCCTGGCGGACATGTGCGGCGGGGTGTGGGAGATTGTCTTGGATCACTTCGATCCAAAAGGAGGCCATGAAGATCTGTATTTTGTTGATACTAATCCGCAGCCCGTATGCCGTGGCGGCAATTATTTTGACGTGCCCGGCAATGCCCGTTGCGCCGTTCGTCTAGGACTCCAAAGTACCAGCTACTCAGACTCCCGTGATGGTTTCCGCATATGTCTGGGCGTACCGCGGGGCTGAGTATTATTTCGAAAAACAATTTCGAATGCTCGTTCTGAAGGATTCCCCGATACGTATAAATCTGGGGTGGCATGTGTCGAGTCGGTGTATTCGGCACCCGTCCGGGCGTGAAGATTGCGGGACGGCTGTCGCAGGTCTTTGGAGATCGCGTGCATTTGGATGCACAATCTGTCTTTGTAGACTTTGTATTCGGCGAAATCGCAAGGATAGTCGTCCGTGCCCGACGTGGTAATATGATAAATCCCGTTGCGTCGTACCGCCCCGCTCAAATGCACGTGGCCCGAGAGCACGGCAAGGACGTCATCCTTGCGGTCCTCGACAATTTTCAGCAAGTCTGCGTCGTGGGCACAATACAGTTTGCCGAAGCCGAAGCTTTTCGCCAATACTTTTTCGTCACGCACCGGTACGAGCGGAATGTGGCAGGCGATGATCTTGGGCACTCCCGGTGACTTGTCGAGCGCCTTTTGCAGCCATTTCCTGCGAGCCGTGCCGGCTGCCGACCGGTTCGCGCCCGGTGCCCCGCTGTTGTTGAGCATGATGAACCGGACGCCGCCGGCCTGGAAGGTATAGTTTCGTCGATGAGATCCGAACGCCGCGACGTATTCCGCCTCATTGGTGGAATTGCCCTCCGCGGCGTTGTTCTCGTGGTTGCCGATCACTGGATAGAAGGGACATTTCAATCCGGCAATTCTTGATGCAAAGATGCCGAATTCGGTTTTCCTTGCCGCTGCCGAACCGCCTTCAATTATATCGCCTACGCCGATAACGAAATCCGGCATGGAAAAATAAGTCTCGTCATTGATCGAGTTGACTAAAAATTCCAGCTTTTGTTGCGATTTCTTGCTGTCCTGTGCTCTTATATGAATGTCATTCCACTGCACGAAACGCAGCAACGGTTGGTCACCGGCATTTGCTAGTTCTTTCTTTAGCGACCGATTTGTCAGTTTCAACTCGCCGGCCTTGGTCTTGATTTTGACAACGCCACTGCCATGGACGGACCGCATGGATTCAGAGTCGTGCAACATTCCAGTCCACGGCACGCGAGGCTTGTTGTTGACGCTGATCGACATATCGTTTACATCCACGCGAACGTTGTCACCGTCGGCCGTTTTACCCTCGACGATATTTTCTTCACGCGCCGGCACTGTTAGTGCCGCCAGAAAGGCTCCCGGCGTTGGATACTTGTCCAGGTCGGATATCTGCATGACATGCAGACCGCCCGGCAGTTCCTTGTGGGCACAGAGCCCTTTGTCGACGCAGTAGAGGTTCCAGGGTCCGGACTTTTGTGACTCAATACTACCGTCGGCAACCAACTCGCCCCGCGCCATCAGCCAGTTCTTATGTTGAACCAATTCACCACGTTCGTTGCGATGATCGGAGGCGTGATATTTTTTCTCATCCAGCAGCACGACCCTCAGGCTCTTGGCCGGTTCGGAGGAAAAAAACACACTCATAAAGCGAGCCTGAAAACTGTAGCCGAACGCTTGCTGCGAACCCATGGAAACATGTGGCGTATTGTAATAGTAGAGCAATGCCGGGCATACCTCGGCCACGGGCCAGCCGTGATTTCGCCGGCCTTTATAGATCAGCTCCTGCCGAGTTGCGGATTCGGCGGCCAGTGCACGGATGACTGGATGTGGCACCAGCTTGTGAGTGGCGAAAAAGGTTCCTTCGTCCTGGTTCAGACGCGGATCTTTTCCGTTGCCGAAACCATCGCCGGCCGGTGCAAGTCCGCCGGCTTTGTCGAAATCGAATCGCGGTTCGCCCAAGCCGAACGCCAGCCACACGGTGGGCAGGAACGCGTCGTAGCGGTGGTCTTCGTAGTAGGCGCACGCGTTGTCTTTGCCATAAGTGCGACCACGATTACGATCATAACCGCGCAAGAAAGGCCCGCCCAAATAACCGCCCACGCCCAGCAAAGCCCGCTCGGCCAAAAGCAAATTCATCAAGTCGGCCGCTCCTTTGCGCAGATTGGCCGAAGGCGCATGGGCGGCCAGGATCATCAAGGGATTGGAATAGTGATACTGGTAGCGATGCGAATTCCACTCTACCCAACCGCGCTCGAACCGCCAGGCAAGCGACTTCGAAAGTTCTTTGATGTGCTTGCTCATGTCGTGACCGCGAAAAAGCTCGGCGAACAAGCCGATGGTCAGGTACATCAGGTCGTGGTTCTCGGTAAACTGTGCCGGCCAGCGAGCAACGGTACTGAGCTTGTTCATCTTCCAGTTGAGGAAGATGGCCATGAGATTGTCTTTTGCCCGCCGGGAAAGCCGCTGCGAGTTATGGAAGTCGAGCAGCGTTTTCAGATATCTCGTACTGGGAAAATCCGGATCGCCAATGGGACGTTTCTTAACCGTCTCGAAGTATTGATTGGCCTTTTCCAGTTCCACTCCCAGGCTCAAGCGCGCTTGATTCAGCGACCAATGACGGCCGTCGAAGGGCTGCATTTCGGGTTCGAGTTTGCCGAAGTATTCCACCATCCATTGCAGATACTCTTTGCGCCGCGCGGCGAGTTGCCGCTGGTACGCGTCGGTTGCATCAGCCCAGCCCATGGGCGAGTCCAGCAGGGCAATTCCGCTGCCCGCCGCCATCCCATACGCCGTATGTTTTAAGAACTGCCGTCGGTTTGTTCGGTATGGCATCATGAAGGTTCTATTTTTCGGGGAGTTGCAACCTGACTTCCGTATTCACGCTGTTTCGGTTAGCCGAGTAGCCGCCCGCATTGATCCCTCGCGTGAAGATCAAAGCCGGACTTCCAATGGGAGCGTTCCAGGACCACCGTTCGATGCTCGGTAGCCAATTAGCGGCGGTCGGATCCGGTTCACAAACTTGTCGCGCGGGACCAATCCGTCCGTCCGTCGAGATTTGCAAACGTACCAGCTCCGTCTCTTTCGGCCCCCAACCCGGCGATCTTTTTGGCGCCACCATCAAAACCACGTCCAGTGCTCCGTCGTTGTGGCGGGATAGTTGCCCGCAGTGTGTGATATTGAATTCGGGCAGGATTGCTTCAACTGCAGAGAGTAGGGACTGACCCACCCACTTGTCGTCTTGCGCATGATACAACCGTGCGTCTCCCGTCAGAATGTTGTGAACGATCACCCAAGGCCGGCCGGCCTCGTCGATAACAAGGTTGGATAGTAGAAGCTGATGGTAGTAGGAATTCAGCGGTCCGGGAAGTTTGTCCCAGGAACCCACGTTCGGCTCGACGCGTTTCTGGTTTATGCCGTCTGATTCGAGTCGTTTTAAGTGAGCCACCTCGACAGGCAACTTCAATGGTTCTGTGTCGCCAAACTGCCGCCAGGTCTTGCCTGAATCGTCGGAATAGATGTGCGAAGCCCCATAGTATCGGGCTCCGCCCTCAAGCGGCCGCGTATGGTTTAGTACCACGTGCAACCGTCCATCCGGGCCTGCTTCGATTGCATTGGTTAGCCAAGTGTGGTCTTTCACCGACGCGCGGATCAAAGTTCGCGGCCGTGACCACGGTCCTCCCGGCGGGCGCGTGCAATAGTCAATCTGGTAGTGTGGCAAAACCCTGTGCCGATAAGCCAAGTGAAGCGTCCCACGGCGGTCACACACAAGACTGGGATAGGTCGACTTGATACCAATGGCCTTACCGTCTTCGACGAGTTCCCAAACAGGGCGACCGGTGGGCGGCATCCGGTAGTGCACAAACGGCCGATGATGCTCACCGGTAAGCAAGTGCAACGTACCATCCGGCGCGGTGGCGATGGCCGCACCGGAGTGGTTGTCGGATCGCGGATTGCCGACGGCCCCTTGGTGGAGAATCTTTCCGTCGGGGGGATCAACCAATGCCCAACGGTTTTGCCGGGAACTGTCGATCCAGGTGCAAAGCAATCGCCCATTGCGTCGGGCAATCTTATTGCTCATGACATATGCCGTGGCACGGTCTCCACCCGTCTTGCTCAGCAGAATGGATCTGCTCTTGTTGGTTGCAGCGTTTTCTTTTTCGTCGGCCGGACCTCCATCGCGACTAGCGTAACCGGTTTTCTCATTGTAAAGGAAAATATAAGCGCCTTTGTCGCCGGTCAACGCTTTCTCGGGCCAGAAGATGAACCACCGCCCATCAGTTTGGCTGCCCGCCGCCAGAGTTCCCCGTGCGGAAATCAACGAGGCAGCGTCGGCGGGCCAATCGTGCGGGAGTCGATCTGTCACCCGCCAGTGCCCCGATTCGAAACTTGCAAACTTCCAACGCCAAGGCTCTTTCACCACTAGAGATTTCTCGATATCGTTGTCTCGTACGTGCAACCAATCAACTACACCTGTACGGAACTTAACATATGGCCGGTTTTCCTTATCGACTCCCAGACGGCATCCGTATTGCATCAGCGTGAACTGATCGCCGGAATCGAACACGAGACATTTAGCTTTGGCCTGAACTGCATTTACCGGTAGCGCCAGCTTTTCTCCGGCGGCATTGCGCCATTTGCCGTCCGCGTCGCGACGTATATAGTAGATATTATATCTGTATACCGCCTCGTCCAGACCGGCATACTTGGCGGACGGGGTCGGCGAATCGTCCTTCAGATTCCAGAAACAGTGAATGGTTTTGCCGTCACTGCCCGGGAAGAAGCGGCAGTAAGCATTCAGCCCTTTATCCGGGTGGTTTTTTCGCATATCGATGACTTGCTCGGGAGGAGACCAGGTCTTGCAGTTGTCACTGCTGATTCGCAACGCCCATGGATTTAAATGATCTCCCTGCCGGTACAATAAACAGATTTCACCGTTTGCAAGCCTGATCAAGCCCGGGTATGTGGCGTCTTTTATTGACAGCCTCTCCTTCTCCCAAGCTGTAATATTGTAGGGTTTGATGCTTTTCGAATAGAGCATGGGGCCGCGGATACCGTGGCAACCGAAAAACACATGCAGATATCCCTCGTTGTCGATACAAAGCGAGGGAGCGCCGTGTTTATCTTCTTTTCCCAGACCGGCCGGTGAAATTTGAACCGGTCCACGCCACTTCGCCTTTTGGATGTCATACGCCATGGCTTGAGGGCGGCCGTGTGAATTCTGAAATACACAGTACACGAAGCCATTTTCCACAACAGCATGAGGAAACGTCTTATAGGCATAGAAGGGACAATACAACCTGGCGTGTTCCTTCGGAATGCGTTTTTTCAAAATATCCGCGTCTTGCCGGCTTAGCACGACGAACGCGTCTTTCGGCGTGGGTGGTTTGATGTTTTCGATAGCGCCGACACGGGCCACACTTCCCATGGTTAATGCCGCAAACATTATCGATGTTACAATCCAAGAGAATCTTCGACTCGGTTTCATTTAATAATCCTTGATTCTCTTGGTGTGACTGGTGCGTGCCGTGTCGGTGTTGTGGTATGGACAAAATCTACTTTGACGAAAGATCAAAATTTGCCTGGTCGGTGCCCTCGGGGAGAACGTCGAACTCTATTTGGCCGTTGCGGTACTTGGCGGGTACTTTCTCGGGCGTCATTCGTCCGCTTTCACTTTCCATCGGGCCGGCCGGTTTCGACGTGTTCAGCCATACCCGATGTTTGCCCACCACAGCGCCGGGCCGTGTGGGATTGATCGCCTTGAGTGTAAATCGTCCTTGCTCATCGGTCACGGCAAACGAGCCGGGCCCCGGATTGACCTTATTCTCGGAAATGGCAAGCGGCTGAAAGCGGACCTGGCACTCGCCCAAAGGCTGCCCATCCAATCTCACTTGGCCGGACACCGGAGCCAACTGATAGGAATCGCCGCCGCAACCGGCCAGTATCAAGAGTATCAATCCAACGGAAATTGCTCGCATCATACGCGAATATCCTTTTCTTCATTCGTGGTTGCCCGCGCGGGGCACGTTACTGCTGCAAATGCGCGACTTCGCCGCCGGCGATAGTTGCCATGTCGGCCAGCATATTCATGTCGACATTAAGCGATACAAAATGCACCGATCCGTCGCACATGGCGAACTGAAGTCCGCCGGGATGAAAACTTCCCCACATGCGTTTGCAGGACCAACTGCCGCCGAGATCCCGACACTCCTGATAATCGCCGATCAGCATGCGGCTGTCGGCCACGACGGTCGATTTATTCCAGGCGCCGAAGGTACGAGCCCAAAGTGTGCGCCGCTCCGGCGGTTCGACAGTTGCATGCTCGCCCAGCAACAGCGTATTCGAGGTCCCGTCGGTAATATCGTCAAAGTCGACCTCTTTAAAGTTGTTGTACCCAACCGAATACAAGACGCCGCGCCACGTGGCCGGTAAAGGAAATTTGCTGCCGGCTTGATTAGACTGGACCACATCCCACCACGCGGACGCGCCATCGCTACGTCCGCTACAACCGCGATACGAGCCTCGCTGGTAGCGAATCGTATTGCCGGTAACACCGTCCGTGAACGTTAGTGGGGTATCTTTGTCGATGTTTTGGTCGGTGGGACATACGTAGGTCGATACGAGTGTCTCGCGGACCGGCGCATTGACCGCATCCTCGTTGAAGGCATCCTGATCGTAGCGGTCGAACAGTCCTTGTTGTTCGATATACGGCAATATACAAATCGTCCAGGTGGTGCCGCTTTTTGTGTTGCAACAGGGCCCTTCCGTGATCCCGCCGGGCGGAAAGGTTTTCGCAGCGCCGGCATAGTTATGCAATCCCAGGGCTATTTGCTTCATATTGCTGGAGCATTGCATTCGCCGCGCGGCTTCCCGGGCGGCTTGCACCGCCGGCAACAGTAGCGCGATCAGGATCCCGATGATCGCAATCACGACAAGCAACTCTACCAGCGTAAACGCTCTGGCTCGCTTGCTACAGTTCACCTTGATTTTCCTCTAATGGGTTGCACCAATACCGTTTGAATCTCACCCGGTTCGACGACAACGGAAATACCGTCTATCAAATCCTTGCCCGATATCACCTTCTCCCATGACCCCTTCACGGTTACCTTATACCTCTCGTCCGGCTCTGCGACGAACCAGGCAGGCATTTCATTTATTCGAGCCCAATCGAGGGTGCCGCTTGGATAAACGCATCTTGGACGATCGAAACAAAGCTTGCCTTTGTAGGTCTTTTCCGATTGCAGGCTCAGAACCAAACCATCGCCGGATGGCATCCCGCCTAGTCGAACGCCCTCTTGGAAGGGCACATTCCGCACGCCGCGCGAGCAGGCCATCATATGCGTACATAAGCAACGGCCGGCGCCGCCGTCGTTGTGCGCATTACGGTAAGGACCATAGGGCTTGTCCGGCTGCTTTCTATGATTGTCCTGAAGTGTCATCCAGTCAAGCCACTCGAACACCTGTTGATCGAAAATGCCCAACCTATTGGTGAGAATGACCATACTTTCATGAGAATCGTCCCAGCAATTCCGCGAAGTGATCGACGGCCAGAGTTTATCCCGTCTGCATTGCTCGAAATTCTTGCGGTTTTCGATAAGCCAGCGGATCGGCTTTTCTATGGCCTTCCGATAACGATCGCTCCCGGTCGCCCGGTCATAATTCTCATAGGCAAAAAAGACATACCCCCACGAATGCGGCGGCTGCCGCCATACGGTGTTTCCTTTTTTGTCGATATCGCCGCACAATAACCCGGTATCCGGATGTGCGCTAGCACGTAGAATCTGATCGAGAATCTTCTTTAAAGGTTCGCGATATGACTCGGCCCTCTTACTTTTGATTTTGCACTCTACAACGAAAAGCTCGGTCAAACCGGGAAGCATTTCGCAGCCGTGATCGGTGAAACTGTAACGGCGTTGCACCATTTTTCGGAACGTGTCGGTTTCCGGGTCCAGCAACAACTTGTCGCCCATTTGTTCGGCCGCTTCGAGATAACGTTTCTCACCCGACATGACATATAACCTGGCCAACGACTGCAGCATATCACCCAATGCCTCGGTTTTTCCGGAGCACGCCTGATACATTCCGCCGCGCTGCTTGCTTTCGCGGATCACGGCGTCCGAAAGCCGGCACATTTCCTCATACCAGATGTTGTCGGTGCCGAGATTCTCCGCGATGCGTATCAATCCGTCCCGTAACCATTCGGAAATCGCCAGATATGTAGCCTCATCTTCGACCTTGCGCGTATCGAAATAGTATAAGCCCGGCAGCCCGTTGGGCAGTGTACAGAGTTTTCTCGTGCTTACCAGTGTGTCGTGGAGTTTCGCTCCCGGTTGGTTGTATTCCGGCGCGACACAATATGCCATAAGCACCAGCGACGAGTAACAGTCGCCCGCAACATCGTGGTAATCCCAGCGAGGGCGATTTTTCCCCCGCCGCCAGTAGATAAGCTTCGTTTTGGAATCGTAGTTTTTATCCAGCCAACCCTGCAAAAGTTTCCTCGCATTTGAAGCACAATCGGCGTAGATATTACCTCGCTTGAGACATTCATCCAGAAGTATGTCGGGAACTGTATTATTGGTTATCTTCGACGGTGTTTCCCCTCCTCCCGCAACAAAGTTCCAAGTCGGGCTCCAACCGCTCCATGCGCCCCGCTTGTCCTTGGCTCTAACATGCCAATAGTATCTCTTGCCCGGAATCAGCCAGCCTTTGCGCACATGCCACTCCGGCTTGCCGGAGAATGTCAAGCGTTCCAGGTCTGGTGCAACGGTAAGGCTCATGTCGGGCCGGTCACGGATCTCGACGTGGTAGTCTGCGGTCGGGTCGCCGTCCGGATCAACCGCCGGCAACCATTTCAGCACGGGTGACAGCGATGCCGTTGATGATCCTTCCTCGGGAAATCGCTGTGATTTCGGGGCCGAAGGCGGTGTGTTAGCCGAACTCTCTTTCCAGCGATGTGTGATCTTGACGCGCCGCGGACCGTTAGTATCGTCGCGATAAACGACTTTATTCGAACCCACTCGCAACGTGGGCAGCGATGGAATAGACATCTCTACATCGGTTTCGAACCGCAAAAAATCAATTCCGACGGACGCAGGTTTGTTAAAGGCAAGGAAATCGACCTTGACGAAGTATTCGTATATTGCATTCATTTTGCGAGTACCGATGAAATCGTCAATCGAAACGTCGCATTCGAGCCCCCCGTCGCGGCGAGAATGCCAAAGATTGATCCAATTGCGGCCCTCGCGGGAAACGCTGACCTTCATATCCGTGCCTCCGCCGCGCTTACAGGAATAACGAACTTGTATGCGACCGCCCATGATGCAGTACGGACTTCGCACCCGATAAATCAAACCCGAACCGCGGTGCCCCTTCGCGGCGTGAACATACGGGCGTTTTCCGTCAGCGGCATACGTCGCCACGTTGAAATTCTCCTCGGTTCCCTCCAGCGCGTATGGCTTGCTCAGATCCGGTTCATAGATGATCTTACCGTTGGAGAATTGCGGCGGAGGATCTTTGACATGACGCCAGTTGTCATGATACTTGCCGATATTGTCCCAGCGACGAATGATCGATTCACCCGGCCGCAGCGTGATAGCCATAGTGTGGCCCTCGGCCGCTTCGAACGGTGTTCCCGTATTGCGTTTATATTGTACGTAACATACGGCCCGCGAGGTATCGTATTTCGAATCGTCGGGCGAGGCGAATCCTTGATGGTGGGTGCGCGTGATAAGCGTCTTGTCTGCCACCACATCCGGAGTACTAACGAGCCGTCGATTATCGCGGCTGAGATAAAAGGCCTTGCGGTCGGCATCCATAATGTGCCAGGCATCATCGTAAAACACCTCGGAAATCCAGTGTGATGAACCGAAATTTATCACCCGCGACTTCAAACCCACATGGGAGCAGATGGTGGCAATGCCGATGGCCATGGGCCCGCAACCGGTGTTTTCATAACAGTTGAGATGTTTGATAGGATCGTAGACATCACCCTTTTTTACTCCGTGCTCGTAATACAACTCGGGGCAATTGTAATGATAGAAATTGTCGCGGAATACCTGATAGACGGCTAAAGCTTTTTCCCGATCAGTCATTCCCGGTTCGACTATCTCCTCGACCAGGCTCTCGATCGAAAACCAGTCGTGCCGGTCGTTAATCACGATGCGGGGATTTACAACGTCTTGCCGGCCGACATTCTCGATCTTCAACTCGACATTCGGTTGGAAACCGGCTGTTTCCATTATGTGATTGCCGTCAAGATTGACATATCGAGCCGTGTTGAAACCGTCCAGCTTCCCGTCCACTTGAATCTGGTACTCGGCGCGTTCGCTTTCAACCAGCTTTGTGGCTGTTTTGCTGTCTGTATCCACCTTTGCCAAAGTAGACTTCCGGTCCTTTGCATAAGCAGTCTGCAAACAAACGAACGATAGCAGACATGTTAGGACGAATCGATACCGCATAATATATCTCAATAGAATGGTCAAAACCGAAATCATCGCTGAGGCGGCTCAGTCGGTGCTACGTTAAAATTGATGTTGAATGAACGCTCCGAGGGTTTGCCCGATATGTACGTTTCTAATGTGGGGTGACTCGAGTCGGTATAATCGATTTTGTGGCGCGGCTTACCGTGCAGGGAAACCGCCTTTCCACCAACAAAAACATAAAATTTACCTTAACGAGTGATTGCTATTAGCAAAGCCCGGGAAGTCCAGCCCGCCGAAGGGGTGTAGTTCTAATATAAATACAGTCAATTGAGCCATAAATCATGCTGAAGATGGGGACAACTGTATTGTCCGGCCAACTTGCGAAGTTGCTTTCGGTAAATATGGCAACACTACCACATTTGTTAATTATGCCTTAGTCGCAGAGCAGATCAATGAAGTCTTGCGTCAAAGTAATTAAACTATTGCGTCAAAACAAATAACCCCTTGGCATTAAGAATGTTCGAGCAATCTATGAACTAATCCGGCAAGCACTGCTCTCATCCGATACTGGTTAGGACCATTGGTACGCGACCTTTCCGTGCGTCCACCAGTTGGCAAATAAGGGCTGGCTCGATGCCCTAAAGGAAAACGCGCTCTCTCCCGCCGCAACACATATGCAAATCTCAGATGAATGTGAGAAAGCATGTTGTAGAGCGCCCTCAATAGCGGTTCTATTTATCATTGGAATCTTTTTGCCTGCATTCCATGTCATGCAGAGCGGCATAGTCTTCCGCCAGATATGCTTCCCAAGGGGAGCCGTAGTCATAATCATACCAAGATTCGAACGGCTCTCCCGCGGAACGTGCATGACGACGTTTCTTGCGGGATTTCGCACGTTGCTGTTCGGTAACTTCACGCTGTTGAATATACTTGGGATCGAAATGGATGCCAAGTTGTTTCAATTCAATCAACGCGCATCGCCAATCCACGCCATAGTGTTTACAGTACCCGCGCAAAACATTCTTACCGGAGTATTTCTTAAGCCACAATTTTCCCGATTGCAATCTGCCCGGGCGCTTCATGCGTTTACAGCGTGGTGGAAGCGGTTTCTTCTTTCGTTTGCGTCCCATTTGCCCTACTCCAGCAGATCACGCTTTCTTAGCGATGATTTCAGGTGGGTAAGTGTCGGATGTTTCTTGGCAAGGTGAGCTGCATGAACGCGAGTGATCTTTTCTCCTTCGTCACCCCCTACCGCTTCGCGAAGGTCGGCAAGGATGTCAGCCGCGGCCTTGTAATTCTCCGTGCCACGGTCGTTAACGAGTTTCGTCGCTTCGCGAAGCCACGACTTCGGATCCTCGACCATTTTCTTCATCCGCTCCTGCCGCTTTTTTTCTTTCTTGGCAGCTTCGCGTTTCGCGGCAGCCGCGCGTTTCTTTTTCTCTTTCTCGTCGTGTTCGGTCCTAAGTTGCGAGGTCCTGTCGAGTAATTTCTCAAACGTGCGGCCCGGAGACACCATGGGCCAATCGGCCGTTCCGTCACCACGCTGGACCGCGGTCATTATTTCCGTCTGAACGGTATTTGCGTCCTCGCTCAAAAACCTGAGAACCAGTTGTTTTGATTCGGCGGCGCTAAGTTGTTCAACCCAATGGCGATATAGTTGCTCGCGGCTTGGTTGCTTGGGAGCGTCAGTAGATCCTTCCGCAGCGGCAATTAAAACGAGGGGATCAAGGCCGAAGAATTCCAAGAATTTGCCGAACTCTTCAACACATTCGGACAGCCCGCCCGGCACGGGCGGTTCAACGATATCCGGTTCAACGGATTCATCGTCCATTGCTGCGCAAAGCCATAGTGTGTACAATGCTCGCGGATCGCCCACAACCAGCCGTCGACGCATTTCGACCATGTCTTCCATGTATTCACCGGGATTCCAGATTTCCTCGATTTCACCGAGTTCGTGATATGGATTTAGCGATACAATACAGGCCTCGCCTTTTTGATCCTTTTTGCATTTAAGTTCTCCGATCTCTATGTATTGAGACCATAGAGACTTCGGAAATGGCAATCCGGCGGACAATCTGAACGCGACGGTCCTTATCCCAAAATTGGCGTAGTGCAAATAGATGTCGTACCCCCGCTTGAGCAAACCATCTACGTTACCGCGAAAGTCACCCCAGTGATACTCGTTTTCGAACGACCAACGTGAAATTTCCGCGCGCGTTGATTGCTTTTCCGCGTACTTCAATTCGGCATCCGTCAATGGCCGATCCACGGCCCTAAACGCGACATACTGATATTCGCTCACAACACTACCTCCTGCCTACTATGTAACTTCGTTTTTGTAGCGAAGCATCAATCGATTCTGCCACCGTCACGAGTTTTTTGAAAACAACTTTGTAAACAACTCCCGCCCCTTTGCCAAGCCTTCCGGCGTGATTACTATCGACTTTGCCTTGGAGACCGGATCGCCGATTAAGTCCTTTTCGTGCAACCGATTAAGCACTTCCCAATCGTGTCCCTTCCAAACACGAGCACCGTATTCATCCTCATCGTGAACCGTAAGCATAAGCAAGGCAAGAGCCGCATCATCGATCTTGTCAGCATCGTAATCCATGGCTTCAATCCTTTGTTAATCAAATATCACCAACACTTTGTGCGTACATAGTGTAACCAAGACGCGCCAGTTAGTAAGCCACTCAACAACCAAACCGGCAAAAACCTACGGGCAATAGATGCCAAATAGCCAAAAACCGAAATCGAGGTTATCTCACAAAACAAATGACATTACCATGAGTCCTCCCACCTTGTGTCATCACTTTGAGTAATTCTGTCGCGGTTTTGATCCAGTGAGAGTTGCTCGTTATTGTGTAGCAAAAGCCGGAACATACCCGTCGAGAAAGATGTAATCTCTTGCCGTGTAACATTTTAACGCTTCTTGACCCTCATGCTCCCCATGGAAAATCATCGATTGGCCTACGGTTCGCATATAAGCGCTAGAGCAGACTGTTTCACTACTAGTGCGGACTCAACCATAAGGGAAATGGAACATGAGTGTCTCAGCCGCTTCGCCCCAGGTGGGTCACCCGATCTTACTGAAGTTTTTAGCGAGTTTGCTCTGCCTGGCAATTTGCCTGCCGACGGTAAACACGGCTCATGCCCGCAACCGGTCGGGCCGTGACAACTCGTCTGCAAAATCGTCTTCCTCGCACGAATCTAGAACGAGCAGATCGCGGTCAAGCGATTCTCGGACAAGCCACTCCTCGCAAAGCAGCAATGTCCGGTCGTCGGCACCGCGAAGCCGCCCATCAGCAAGGTCGAATCCACCACCGTCATCGAGTTCACGTTCCTCGGAACAGCGTACGTCGCGTGCCAATTCCACATCACGGACAACATCACGTATCCAAAGACCGACCCGTTCGTCAAGTCGAGCATCGTCCTCGCCGCGTTCGTCCTCGCATTCACGTTACGCGATACAAAGCTCCTCACGCTCCAAGTCCGCATCACGAACTCCTTCTCGAATCCAAGAACCGACTCGTTCGTCAAACCAAGCATTTTCTCCACCACGTCCGACATCTCGATCGAGTTTTACAATACAAAGTTCCTCACACACCAAGTCTCCACCCCGAACGACTACACAAATCCAAAAGCCGACTCGTTCCTCCAGTCGCGCGTCGTCCTCGCCGCGTCCAACCGCTCGGGCATCTTCGCCGCAACGGTTGTTTTCTCGTAACGAGCACTACACTGACAAAAAACCCACTACCCGAAGTTCGTTCAAGTTCGAAACTCCCAAGTCAACCAAAGCGGATCCTGGTCAATTCCGACGCCAGGCGAACACGTCCCAGAAGTCTGATTCGAAAAGCCGCAATACAAGCCATGCTGCTTCACGCAGTAGCCGCTCGGAACAAGAGCGTTTAATTCGCCGCCATTTACATACTGAATATTCCTCACAAAATATCCCGAATCGGCACATATCAAACACCTTTCCTTCGAGCAAGCAGCACTCCGACGATCGAAGCAAGTCGGCCGGCTCGATAACAACCTTGCCAAAATCCTCGCCTCACAAAACGGTAGTAACACAACCAGGCCCGCCGCGTCGTAGCGTATCACCATCTAGTCGGTTCAAGCTGTCCGACGTTCATAAACGTATCGTCAGGGAAACACCCGAACACAACAAAGATGTCCCGTTCGGGCAAAGTCTCGGCACTTCTATACACGGTCACAATCTAAAAGGATATTCTCGCGACAAGCAACCCGCGAAAATCACCATCCGCCGAATCGGACCTTCCGGAACGGACGAAAGACGCGCAAGTATCCATGGTCGATCGCCGTTTGTGTTCGGGCATACTCGCGACGGTGAGCAATTCAAGCATGTCACTACCGGACCGGTAGCAAGACGAATCGATCTGGCTGGTCAGTATAAAATGCGTCACCATGGTGATGTTGCAAGACGCATGGGGTCCCACAAACACGATGCCTTTGCGGCCCGGTCGGTTCGCTCTTATGGTTTGCAGCACGCTTCGCACCATGGCCGCCACTATCACCGTGGACGCGTCAGCCCATCATACAAGAAAAGCCACTTCAGTTTCCACTTCCATTGGCCTTCGTATTACAGGGCCTATTATTCCCACCCCATACCCCACCATTACTATTATCCTCGCTGGTCGCCCTGGGTTAATTGGAGCTGGTACTACCGCTGCGAGCTGCTGTGGGATCCTCGGCCGGTTTACTGCAGACCGTGGGCCTACCAGGCATGTCCCGGCTGGGTCTGGTGGGAGTTGCCCGTATGGGAACCGTTGCCGGTAGTAGCCAGCGGTACATGGGTCGATGTCGAACCATTACAAGTTCCGGCAGCCGAATTCGACCTGCAACTCTTAGCCGTTAGATTCGTCGATGCGGGCCATCCGCAAGAGAAGCTCGGGCCACGTTATCGTATCTGGTTCCGAAACGGAAGTGAGCAGGCGATAACAAATCCCTTCGATGTTGTGCTGCTGGCCGGCAACGATGAGGAAATCAACGACAAGTTGCCCATGGCAGGCGTGAGGATAAATTCGATCGAAGCGGGCCAGATCCAATCGGTCGATATCCGCCTTCCATTTGAGGTCATGGAGATGGGGCGCGACGATCAAAATCAGCCGGTACCCTTTACGACATTGCATGTACTGGCCGACGCCAACCGAGAAATCGAAGAGACGAGTGAGGTAAACAACGGAACACGTCTGGCGGCCGACCTTATTCTGCCGGTAGATCCCAGTGTGTTTGAAGCCAAGTCCAAAGAAGCTGAGGTTGGCCGTGAA
The DNA here is from genome assembly GCA_016934075.1 of Pirellulales bacterium. Lineage (GTDB taxonomy): Bacteria > Planctomycetota > Planctomycetia > Pirellulales > Thermoguttaceae > JAFGTN01. The sequence goes on along the minus strand of JAFGTN010000678.1, from coordinate 3,295 downwards.
TTGCTGCTGGCAGGCGAAGGGTTGGGACCGGAACCGGGCCGCGTTTTGGTCCACATGGGTGGAATCGAAATGGAAGCGGAAATTCTCGGCTGGTATGATTTGGGCGTGCGCGTGACCGTGCCACGCTTGCCCTTGGCCGGCCCGACAGAAGCCGAGTTGATCGTCATTCGACGTGACGGGATCGCAACCAATCCGCTTACAGTCACTATGAATCCGGAACCATTGCCTGCCGAAATGATACCACCGCCCCCGGCCCAACCGAATGGTCCGTAAACCGGTTCATTCAGGAGCCATACACATATGCTCAAGAAATGAACGTTAAGTTGCAAATTCGTTCGCGTACGGCTTATAACGTCTCCAGCAAACCACACCCACTACACACAAACCCAGCCATATCAGAAAGCTGCCGGGCTCGGGGAGACTCGATTGCTGAGGTGCACCTTTCAGGGACACGGGTACGCTTGTGCCGTAGTTGGACGCCAAAATACCTAAGTCGCTGACATCCACAATACCGTCACTGTTGAAGTCGCCTTCGGCCAAACCAAAATCACCATCGATGCCGTAATGCGCGGCCAAACTACCCAAATCGGATACATCCACTAATCCATCTTGATTGGCATCGCCAGGTAATGGTGATGGACTACCCCAAACGGGCGCTGAAACCGCCAGGATTGCGCAAACGGCCAACCCAATCGCCATTTCTCGTATGCGGCCCATGATGCTCTACCTTTGTAAACGGGAATATTAGTTAACCAACTACTTCAAATAACAGATCACCTGTAGCAGTTAAGGTAGCGAACATTGGTGGACTTTGTCAATTGGCCCCCCAAAAAAAACTGCGTGGTCTATCAGCCCGTTCCAGCCCTCTGAATGCACATTATATAACACTATTGAGTTATATGTAATATAACACACGGAAATATTAGCTCCACAAATGGAACACATCTTGACTTCTATTCCTGCTGTGATAGGATGCAATTCATGATAAATGGTTCTCAACAAACACCAACAATTCACGAGTTGGCCATGAGGTTGGAGCAGGACATCCGCGGCCGGGGGCTGCGCGAAGGCCAGCGGTATATGAATACGGTTGAGGCCGGGCACACTTTTGGTGTCAGCCCGGCCACCGCGCACAGGGCCATGAAATTGCTGGTCGAGCGGAACATGGTTGTGCGGCGCAATCGGTCTGGAACATTTATCGGGCCGGGCATGAGATCCGCGGATCGGGCCGGTATCCATACGGTTCATTTCCTCACGTCTCCGGAAAAACGCGAGTATCTGGCCGAACACAGTGGTTCAATGATTAGAGGCTTCAGCCGCGGTATCCCCAAGGCCAACGTGCAATTCGGCTTCGTTCCGGCGGGAGAAGGTTTGGAATACGTAAAGAATTTGCTGAACTCTGCATCCGTACACGACAAATCCATTGGCTTCGTTTGCTCTAGCTGCCCTTTCGATATCCACCAGTTGCTCGCCGATGAGGGAATTCCCACGGTGGTATCGGGTACGCTCCCGTTGGGTGGACCGGATTTGCCGTCCGTGGCCTTGGACGACTTCACGGCCGGTCAACTCCTTGCAAAGTACCTGGTCGAGCAAGGGCATCGACGCATAGGGCTCTTGGCAACAACCCTAGATCGCCCGGGCGACAAGCGACTCTTCGACGGCATCGGCAAATCGCTATCCCAAGCGCGTTTGCTCCAAAATTCATTGGTATTTCACATCGTGTCGCAAAACGCCTCGTCGGTTGCCCTGGCCACGCGGCATCTGCTGGAAGACGAGTGCCGCCCCACGGCAATCATCGCCCGTAGCGAACGCCTCGCCGACATGGCCTGCACGGCACTTAAGGAAATGGGGCTATCGGTGCCCGACGACATAGAAGTCGTCTTTTTAGACCACGCCACCGACGAAGTGCAACGCTCGCCTCTGCCTCACGTGCAAACCACCATGACCCGCGAAGAAGCCGTCGTATTGATGAGTGAAATGCTCCTGCGGATGGCGCGTGGCGAGTCCCTGGATCAAAAGCGAGTTGTAATACCCGTGGAACTGTGCAACGCAAGGACGCTGCAAACATGACGTTCATATAACATGAAAGTTAAGTTGGCCATGTTTAAACAAAAAACGAAAGGTTTCACCCTCGTCGAACTGTTAGTGGTCATCGCCATTATCGGTATCCTCATCGCCCTGCTTTTGCCGGCCGTGCAGGCCGCGCGGGAAGCGGCGCGGCGGATGCAGTGTTCCAACAACCTCAAACAGATCGGACTGGGCGTTCATAACTTCCACGATGCACGCAATGCCATACCGCCGGCCTACTTGACCGGCGTGGGGCACGCGACATGGATGGTGTTGATATTGGATTACCTCGAGCAAAGCACTCTTTACGACAGCGAATATACGAGCCGCTCTTATTATTGGGTGCCGGAGGACGCGGTACAAAACGAATGCCCCATATATCTGTGTCCATCGCACCGTAGCGCGCCGGCTCTCAGCGTTCAAGAACATCCCACTCGCGCGAATAAGTTCGGCAATCGACACGGTGCTGTATCGGACTATGTGATGAATGCGGGCGACGGAAATGCCAGCCTTTGGGGGTTGGACTACAACGGAATCTCACGAGCGACTCACACCCATGACTCTAGTTTATATACCGGCACACTGACGGGCAACGATCCTGATTGGGAGTATACAGGCTGGAAGTCTTTCACCTGTTTCCGAGATGTTACCGACGGGCTAAGCCACACCTTGTTGGCCGGCGAAAAGCACGTGCCGCCGGGCGGTGAAGGACACTACAAGTACGGTGACAACTCTTTTTACAACGACGATTGGAGCCGAACCTGTGGCCGTCCCGCCGGCCCCGCATATCCGTTGGCGCTTTCACCCGATGATCCTTCCATCGCCGATAACATGAGGACATATCACTTCGGTAGTTATCACAGTGGAGGCATATGCAACTTCGTGATGGCCGACGGAAGCGTGATGGGACTATCGCCTGTTATGGATACGGAGGTTTTGGGATATCTTGCCAACCGGCACGATGGAGCCTCAATTTCGCAGTCCGACTTTGAATGAAAACAGGATATTAATACCCGTGGAGCTATGCAACGCTGAACCCGGGCAATGTAAGGATCCGACGAACATAGTTGTTTAATGACTTGAAAGTGAAATCGACCATGTTAAGACAAAAATCGAACGGTTTTACACTCGTCGAGTTGTTGGTGGTTATCGCCATCATCGGCATCCTCATCGCCCTGCTTTTGCCGGCCGTGCAGGCCGCGCGGGAAGCGGCGCGGCGGATGCAGTG
>JAFGTN010000677.1 GCA_016934075.1 Pirellulales bacterium | reverse complement strand
TGCCGTGGTCGCGGCCATTGAGTGCCGCGTAGTGGATGTTGTCGGCCTGCGGATAAAGAAGGCCGGCCGCGTTGCTCGCGTCGCTTACGAGGTGCCGGTAATTGGACGGCCGAAAATCCTCGGCGAAGTCGTGCACCTGTAAGAGCACGGGAAAACCGGCTTCGGCCAGCAGGGCGACGGCCTGGGGCAAGTTGCGGTTTTTGCCCAGGGCGTGGTTATGCACGTGCACCAAAGTAGTTCCGGACGCGAATCCCTGCCGCTCGAAGGCCAGCCGCAGGTCCTTAGCTAAATCTTGCGTACTGGAGGGCATCGTGGATTTTCGTAGCGAATCATATTCCAGACCGGGTATCTCGACTAAAGTGAGATGTATCGAGCGCAAATCGCGACCGAGTTGCTTGATCCACCCCTTGCGACGTCCGCCGTAGAAAATGGCCACCCGCCACGGCCCGTCGTTCGCCGATGCTTCACTATCCAGAACCGAATCCAGCGCGCGGAGTTGGTTCTCGATCACGCGCGTGACTCCGCCGCGATTAAGGTGATAGTGGACAATGGCTAGATTCATTGGCATTATTGCAATTGCACTCGAATATTGCTAAAAATAATAGCATAAGCTGAAACATTAAGCTTAAAACACTTTCCTCCCACCACAACCCACCCCCCGCCGGAGTCCCGCCATGTATCTAACCTTACGCCTTGTTTTGTTTTGCGCCGTTCTTCAACTCCCCCAGTTAGCCACGGCCAAGGACGTCTATGTTTCCACCGCCGGAAACGACGCCAATCCCGGTACGAAAGATAAACCCCTGGCGACTGTCGAAAAAGCCGCCGAGGCCATGCAAGGCGCCGGCTTGGGCACGATCTGGATCGGACCGGGCGAGTACTATTTGAAAAACGGGATCGCACTCGGCGCAAAGCACTCAGGAACCGTAAAGCAATCCCTGGTAATCCGCGCAGTCGAGCCGGGCAAGACGCGCTTGAGCGGCGCGCGGGTGGTGAATAATTTCCGTCCCATCTCGCCCGACGAGGCAAAGCCGCTTATCTCGCCGGAGGCCAAGAAATGCGTGCTTGTAGCCGATCTCAAGGCCCAGGGCTTCCCGCCGCTTGCCAAACTGCCGGCGCAACACCGCGCGCACGGCTGTGAGGAAATCGTCTTCGGCGACCGGCCCATGCAATCGGCACGATGGCCCAACGAAGGATTCGCTCATTTTACCGAGGTTGTCGACGGCGGCGCGTCGAAGCCCACACACTGGGTGCAGCGCGACGTCTATCGGCCCGGTTCGTTCCGTTTTCCGGACGACGGTGACAAGGGCAGACGGGCAAAACATTGGAACATCGATCGCGGCGTGTGGCTGCACGGCTTTTGGTGTTACGAATGGAATGACGAAGTGCTGCTGGTTAAGAACTACGATAAAAAGACAGGCGAACTGCGTTTCGCGGTAAAACATCATTACGGTATCGGCAATCCCTGGCGAAAGAATTGGAAACACCGCTTCTATGCCCTGCACGTATTCGAGGAACTCGACAGCCCAGGCGAGTATTACCTCGACCGCGATAATCAGAAGCTCTATTTCTGGCCGCCAGGTGATGTCGCGAAACAACCGGTGCGGCTGACGCTTTGCACGAAACCGCTGCTCTCGGCCGAACACGCGAGCCACCTCGTGGTCCGCGATCTCACGTTCGAAAACGCCCGCGGCTTGGGCCTCCGCATGGTAAGCTGCTGTGACTGCCGCGTTGAGAACTGCATGGTCCGCAACATGGGGCAAAACGGAATGAGCCTGGCCGGCACGCGGGTGGAAGCGGTTGGTTGTGAAGTGACACAGACTGCGTCTTGCGGTATCAGCGTCTACGGCGGGAATCGCAAGACGCTCACGCCGGGCGAGTGTTCGGTGCGGGATTGCCACATCCACCACGTGGGACGGCTCAACTGGAACGGCGGCCGCGGGATTGCCATCCACGGTTGTGGCAACCGTATGGCCAACAACCTCATCCACCACGCGCCCACCGGCGCCGTGGCCTACGGTGGCAACGAGCACGTATTGGAACTCAACGAAATCCACGACGTCTGCATTCTCTATTCCGACGTGGGCGTTTTCTATACTGGTCGCGATTGGTCCAGCCGCGGCAATGTTGTGCGTTGGAACTATATCCACGACATATCGAACAACGCCGGCCACGGTTCGTCGGCCATCTATTTCGACGATTGCGATAGCGGCGACACGGCCCTGGGCAATATCGTCTTCGGCGGCGTCAAGCGGGGCGTGCTGCTTGGCGGAGGACGCGACAACATCATCCACGGTAATATTTTCATCGACCTGCCGCAGGGGATTTTCGTCGACGCCCGCGGGCCACGCGGGATCACTCTCGACAAGCCCGGCTCTTGGAACCTTCTGGAAAAATGCAAACAGGTTGATTATCTCTCACCTCTGTGGAAAAAACGCTACCCGCGGCTGGCGAAGGTCATGGACGAAGAGCCGCTCTTGCCGATGGGCAACTCGATGCATAATAATATAATGATCGGTTGCGAAAAGCCGTTCGCTCTTACAAAAGACGTCAAGGAATCGTGGCTGGACCGGAAAAACAACCCTGCATCGAAGGCTGAAGATTTCCCCGGACTGGTAAGCAAAGGCGACCCGCCTAAACTAAACCTGTCCAAGCTCCCGGCCGTATGGAAAAAGGTGTCCGGCTTCGAGGCGATACCAATCGAAAAGATCGGGCTTGTGAAGCGGAAGTGAACCGCCGTGAACCGTTTATTTCAAATCATGCTGATCGTGTCCGTCCTGGGATTCTCCTGGCTCGGTATGATGGCGGTGCATGAACTTGGGCACGTGTTGGCGGCTTGGAGCAGCGACGGTAAGGTTTCACAAGTCTATTTGCCTCCGTTGGGCTTTTCGCATACACGGCTCGAGGCCAATCCGTGCCCGTTATGGGTCGCCTGGGGCGGACCTGTGCTGGGCTGTATAATTCCGTTTGTACCGTTGGGACTCGTTCGGCTGTTCGCGAAAGAATATACTTACCTGCCCCGTTTTTTCGCAGGATTCTGTTTGATAGCCAACGGCGCCTATCTGGCCGGAGGAGCTGTTTATGGCGGGAATGATCTGGATGACGGTTCCGTCATCCTGAACAACGGCGGCGCGATTTGGCAGTTGTTGCTATTTTCCACCATCACCATCCCGACCGGGCTATGGATGCTCAACGGCCTTGGAAAATACTTCGGCCTCGGCAACGAACAAAGCCCGGGAGAGGTCGATCGCAAGGCGGCAATCGGTACTGCCATTGCATTAATGATTGTTGTTTTGACCGAAATTTTGTTTGCCGTTTGATGAAATCAAAGAACCTTTGGCAAAGAGTAGCACTGTAACCACAATCCTCTTGTGCCTTCAGCACCCCGATAGGCGAGCTATCGGGGCTACCCGTTAATTGGACATTGATCATTGTTCATTGAACCTTGATCATTCCCACTCAGTGCACCCGCTGCCCTGGCTTGGCACCCTCGTCCGGCGAAAGCAGGAAAATATCTTCTCCGCCCGGCCCCGAGGCGATGACCATGCCCTCGCTCAAGCCGAACTTCATCTTCCGTGGTGCCAGGTTGGCCGCGCAGACGACTAGCCGCCCGACCAGCTTCTCCGGCTCGTAGGCCGACTTGATGCCCGCGAAAACCTGGCGGCGGTTGTCGCCGCCCAGGCTCAAGGTCAGCTTGATTAGCTTGCGGGCTTCGGGTACTTGTTCGGCTGCAACAACTCGGGCTACACGCAGGTCGACTTTCATGAAATCATCGAACGTGCAGGTCTCGGTCAGGGGCTCGTCGAGCAGCGGCTGGGGGCTGTCGTCGAATTGGGCCTCGCTTGCGGCTGTCTCTTCGGCCTCGATACTGTCGGCCACCATGGCCTCGACGTCTTTGGGTTCCACGCGTTTCATCATGTGCTTGAATTTGCTGACGGGCGTGCCCACAAGGGGTGTTTTGGTTTCTTCCCAGTTCTTGACCGGCGCGCCCAACAACTCGGCCGTCTGTTCGGCCAGACGCGGCAGCACGGGCGAGAGATAAACCACGATCTGGCGGAAGAGGTTCAGTCCCACCGTGCAGATGTCCTGCAACTCTTGTGCTTTTTCGGGATCCTTGCGTAGCGTCCACGGTTGGGCGTGTTCGACGTACTGGTTTGCCCGATCGGCAACGGCCATGATGAGCCGCATGGCCTGGTTGTAGTCGCAGTTTTCGTATGCAGCGGCGATGGCGTCACCCTCTACCGCCGCTTTCTCGAACAGCCCGCCGTCGTCGGGATAGGTTTCCGACAGGCCCGTCTTTTCCACGAATTTGGCCGTGCGGCTAGCCAGGTTGACCACCTTGCCGACCAGATCCGAGTTGATCTTCTGCACGAACTCGTCCAGGTTCAGGTCGATATCGTCGACCCGCGGGCCTAGCTTCGAGGCGTAGTAGTAGCGCAGGTACGAGGGATTGAGGTGTTCGAGGTACGTGGCCGCGCGGATGAAGGTGCCCTTCGACTTCGACATTTTCTCGCCGCCCACGGTGAGGAAGCCGTGGATGTGAACCTTCTCGGGCAGACTGAATCCGGCCGTATTCAACATGGCGGGCCAGAAGAGCGTGTGGAAGTAGGTGATGTCCTTGCCGATGAAGTGGTGGATCTCCGTCTTGTCGCTCCTCCACCAGTCGTTGAATTTTTCGCTGTGCCGGTCGCACCACTGCCGCGTCGAGGCGATGTAGCCGATGGGCGCGTCGAACCAGACGTACCAGTAGTTGCCGGGCGAGTCTGGTATCTCGAAGCCGAAATACGGCGCCGGACGCGAAATGTCCCAATCGGGGAGCGGTTCGTGCAGGAAATGGCCCTTGAGATAGTTGGCCACTTCGTTCTGCAGGTGATGCCCACTTTGCGTCCACTTGTCGAGGAAACCGTGCAGCTTCTCGATATTCACGAAGAGGTGATCGGCCGTGCGGATCTCGGGCGTGCTGCCGCTGAGCGTGCTGACCGGG
>JAFGTN010000676.1 GCA_016934075.1 Pirellulales bacterium | reverse complement strand
TTGCGTTTTCATTTCCCCTTCGACCCAATCCAGCTTTTCACGCATTGGCACCTGTGGCTCCAAAATCAACCGTTGCCCACCCGGTATCTTCGAATCAAAACGTATCCCGGCCAGATCAGTCACCATCCAGCCGGTTGGATGTGCAAAGGCATAGAAATCTAATCCCCGTTGACGCTGTGTTATAGGTTCCTTTATATACATCTCCCAATAAGTGGTCGCATCATGTTTTTTGATTGACCGGGCCGGCCCCGGATAAGAATCATTGACCAACATCTTAAGCGCATCATCTACATAACCGGCCCGCGACAGCTCGGGATAGATGTTGTAGCTCATGAACCCGCCATCAAATTCGTGGCCGTTATCAACATAATACTTTGCCAGCGAAGCCGCCAGTAGCCGTTTTTCTTGCGGGTCGTTTTCAAAAACACCCGTTGCCAACGCCAGACTATCGTGCGTGCCATTACCGAAGGTATGGGCCGCCGGGTCGTAAAACGAAAGAATTGCTTCACGGATTTTCTGCTTGAAAAACTTTAAAGCCGGCCGGAGCAACTATCCAGTCTCCCATCAATTCTTTCGGAGCCGGCTCGGGACCGTCATAATCCTGATCGGCACCTATCCATTTTGCATCACGCCAGTCGTCCTTATGTAAAAGCGCTGTCTCAAACCAGGCTGATTTTGACCACGGAGACACTCTACCGGCTTTATCCCAAGTTCGTACTCTCCAAAAAATACGCTGACGACTCTGCAATGGTCTACCGGCATATACTACCTGCACCGATTGTGCGCTCTTTACCTTACCGCTGTCCCAAACCAGATTTTTTCCATTCTTTAAATCTATTTTCGTCAATGCCGTCTGAACTTGATAAGTCGCCTGTATTGCATCTTGTGTGGAATCGTTCACCAACCAGGAAAGATGCGGTTTGACATCATCGATACCAAGGGGATTAATCCGGTAATCACACTTCAACTCCTGTGGCTCTTGTGGCGCTGCCCATACAACCGTACTCATCAACAGCACCAACAATACTTCTTTCATATTTACACCTCTCTACTCCATCGGCTTCATCTTGTCCGTCTCTTCCAGCTTGAACCGTGTCGTTACGACGGAGTGTTTCTTGGGACCGGGCTCGTACTTGATGTAGGTTGTTGCCACGAAGGTGCCGTCGGGCAATAGCACCAGGCCCGAGTAGCCGCAGTCCCAGCCCGCGTAACTGTGGAGCAGTTTTATATGATACTGCCCCTCCCGGCCCGAGACGATATCGTCGTAGTTTCCGACCCATGCGACGTAATTGCCCTTTGTCTTCGAAGCGGGTGCCGTATCTCGCATCACCACGACCAGGCGGCCGTCCGGTGCGTAATGCATCTTGTGCCGATGACCGGTCAACGCTTGTGGCAACTCGCCGACTTCCGACCAGGTCTTCCCCTGGTCGTTACTGACCGAGTAGAGTGAGAGATTGCTTTCGTTTCGCAGCAACATCAGAAGCTGTTTTCCGTCGGGCGAAAGGATAACCGACGGTTGCGACCATCGTGAATGTGCTCGCACCACGTTTCGTTCCGGGGTCCAACTCAAGCCGCCGTCGTACGACTCGCTGATCCAAACCGTCGGATTTAGCCACTTACCCGGTGCCGTCACATCACAACAAGCGCCCCACATCAGCAATCGCTTACCACCATCGAAAGAAAGAATACTCTTCGGTGGGGCCTCGGCGGCGAGGCCCGTATCTTTGATCGGAGTCCACGTGCGACCATTGTCTTCCGAATAGGATTGACGAAGGCGACCGGGGAAGTCGCAACCGGCGAAGATAAACAGACGGGCAACCCCCCGCGGATCTACCAGCCGGTGGAGTGTCGGCGTAGTTCGGCGCACCTCGTACCAATCCTTCGGCACCTCCAGCGGCTTGCTCCACGTCTTGCCTCCATCTTCGCTCCGTGCCAACGAACCGAAGCGATCCGCGTGGTTGATCATCCACGCGCAGTACATCGTCTTGCCGTCGGGCAACAAGACCGTGTCCGTATGGCCGTTATAAATCTCGGGAGTACCGCGGGCAACAAAAGAATGACGTTCCTTTTGGTTCGAGATATCAATCGTCGGAATCGAGATCGACTCCTGCAGCTTGCCCGCTTTCGCCTCTGTTGAGGCAATGAAAAATATCGAGTAAATCAGAGATACAATACAACCGTTCAATGTAATTTGCTTCATGGCGGGGCCTTAGGGGGTGGATTTGGAGGACAGTTCAGTGGCCAGGGAATCGGCCAATCGGTAAGTAGTTTTTGTGTGCCGTCGTCGCCTTTATAGTATAGCCATGCCCATCACCAGCGCCAAGCTACGGCGGGTGGCACTGGCTGCTTGTCAGCCAGTGTTCCTGGTGATATGATCCGGGTATGAAAAACGAACGGGGACAACACTACAACGAACCGGATTTTTTTGCACAGCAATTCTGCTCGATAGTTAAATTCCTAATGCATTTTTAGCGACTAGGGAGAATCATGATGAAAGTACGATTATTGATTGCGACAATCGCCATCCCACTCTTGACATTCTGCCTGACGGCCGCAGTCTTCGCGAAAGACTTGCCCCGGCGAACTGCGCTGGATGACTACATCGAGAAACCGGATGACAGCTACTCTTGGAAAATCGTCAGCAGCAAAACTGTGGACGGCATGAAGACGATCGTCGTGGACATGGTTTCGCAGACATGGCGGACGAAAAAGGACGTCAACCGTCCCGAATGGCGGCACTGGCTGACTATATCGATACCCGATAAGGTGACGTCCGACATAGGCATGCTTTTCATCGGGGGCGGATCCAACGACAAGGGCCCGCGATCGGACAAGCGGATTAAGGTAATCGCCAAGGCGACCGGTACGGTCGTGGCGGAACTCGGTATGGTGCCCAACCAGCCACTCATCTTTCACAACGACGGCAAGAAGCGGACCGAAGACGACCTGATCGGTTATACGTGGGACCAGTTCCTCAAGACGGGCGATCCCACTTGGCCGGCTCGCAATCCCATGGTCAAGAGCGCCGTGCGGGCAATGGACACGATAACCGCCGTGATGAATTCTGCGGAGGGAGGCAAACACAAAGTCGACCGATTTGTGGTCGCCGGCGGGTCGAAGCGTGGCTGGACTACCTGGCTGACCGGAGCCGTCGATGACCGTGTCGTGGGCATCATACCTATCGTCATCGACGTGCTGAATACCAATACCTCGATGAGGCATCACTTCGCCGTCTACGGATTTTGGGCTCCTAGCATCGGCGATTATGTCAGCCATAAAATCATGCAGCGAATGGATCAACAGCGGATCAAGGAATTGTATTCGCTGGTAGATCCATACTTCTATCGGCACCGCTTGACGATGCCCAAACTCATACTCAACGCGGCCGGCGACCAGTTCTTCCTGCCGGATTCATCAAAATTCTACTGGGACGACCTGAGGGGTGAAAACTACCTGCGTTATGTCCCAAACGGCGACCACGGACTCGACGACACAGATGCTGTCGAAAGCATCATCGCCTTCTATTCGCTGATTCTGGCCGGCAAGAAGCCGCCAGCATTCCAGTGGAGCGAAGATGAGGACGGGACACTGCGGGTGCTGACCAGGGATAAGCCGAAGGAAGTCCGCCTCTGGCAGGCTCACAATCCGGAAGCTCGCGATTTCCGCGTGGAAACTCTCGGGCGCAAATATACCAGCACCGTCATCCGGCCTGACGAAAACGGCTTGTATAAGACCGATTTGGCAAAGCCGGATAAAGGCTGGACCGCCTACTTCCTCGAACTGACTTACGACGTCGGCGCACCGACGCCACTCAAGCTGACAACCAATGTGAAGGTGATTCCCGACACGGTTCCGTTTGCGTACAAGCCGTCGAACCTGCCGACTTCAGTAACACTCATCTGCACCGCGCCAAACGAATCTGTCGCGCGGAAGATCGTCGCAGAGTCGAAAATGTTCTTGAAGAACCAGGACCTTGCCGCCGGCAAACTGAATACCCATATCGACGGCAAACGTTGTTACTTCAACTGGGTGCCGAAGGGGAACCTCCAGGCAGGCGCGATGATTCTTACCAAGTATCTGTCCAAACAGCAGTGCGACAAGTTTACATATCAGTTAGAGTCCGGCCCGGAGATCACGCTCCCGCCTGCTGCCGCCAAATGAGGAGTTTCAAAAGGGGACGAGTTTAAAAAGAGGACGGGAGTCTTCTTAAACCATCTTGTTGATTTTTCATCGGGTGGCACTGGCTGCTTGTCAGCCAGTGTTCCTGATGTTATGATCCGGGTATGATAAAAGAACAGGGGCATTTTCACGAATTAACCTTCTCATGCTACCGTCGAATGCCGTTGTTGACCAACGACGTATGGCGGGCAATGCTCAGCGTCAGCATCAACCGGTGTAGATGGTATATCTAGAGAGACCAATGCCGAGATGTAGCATTACCCACGGTCGAAGTTTGCCCGGCAGAGTTCTGGGATAATGCTTGACGAGAGACATGGGAAATGGACGTCTGCCCCTCTACTCACGACACTGGCTGACAAGCAGCTAGTGGTACTTGGCGCGCAGGGAAATCCACGTGACCAGTTAAGCACTCTCTTTGCTGGAAACTCAACATGCCCAGTTTCGTAACGTGTTGCTATCGTTTTAAAGGTAATGAAACTGTCGTAAATTTGTAAGTTCATGTCAATAAAGCATTTACAAAGATAGCCCGAAGAGAAAGGTTAGAGGGGCGTATTGAACGGGGAGGGGATTTTTGCTACACTCAGTATTGTGCCGTTTAGATAAGTTGTTAGGCTTGGATGGGGATTGAACAGCTACCAATTAGTTTAGCGTTAAGCTTACTGTGTGGGGACGTTACCGCATTATCATGAGAGGTCCATAAATATGTCCCGCATTGCCGGCTGTGGGTGTGCAATAGTTCTGGCTGTGAGGTTCTTGGCCATGTCGGCCGCCGCCCAGACCACGATGTTCAACGGCGTCGAGGTGCCGGGCGTGGTGGTGGCGCATTCGCCCAAGTCCAGCGGTGAATATCTGGGGTCACCATCCATCGCCATCCTGCCGAATGGCGATTATTTGGCCAGTCACCGCGGCTATGGTGACAGCCATATCTATCGTTCCACCGACCGGGGCGTCACGTGGACGAACATCAGTATTCTGCCCAAAAGCACGATGAGCACGCTTTTCACTTTGCAGGGCAATACGTACGCCATGGGGATCCGTTCCGGGCGCGTGTACATCAGCCGTTCGACAGACGGCGGTCTCACATGGACGCAGCCCACGGATGCCTTCAATGGGCGGTTGACCAGAGAAAAGAGCTATCACTCTGCGGCAGTGCCCATGGTCATCCACAACGGGCGCATCTGGCGCGCCATTGAAAACACCATTCCCGACACCGGTTGGGGGCATCGTTTTCTGGCTTGCGTCATGTCCGCGCCGGTGGACAGCGACCTGCTGGACCGCAACAATTGGACCTTCAGCAACGAGATCGGCCGCGATCCGACCTGGCTGGACGGCGATTTCCACGGCTGGTGCGAGGGCAATATGGTCGTGACGCCCGAGGGTAATTTAGTGAACATCCCCCGTGTGGACCATCCACCGCACGGCGACACCAGCGCCTTGATTCGCGTCAACGAGCAAGACCACACCATCAGCTTCAATCCGGAAAACGACTTCATCGAGTTTCCCGGCGGCGGCAAGAAGTTCGTCATCCGCTATGATCCGGTTTCACAGCAGTATCTGTCGCTGACCAACTGGGTGCCCCCGGGCTTCAGGTCATCCGAAGCGCAAATCAATGCTTTCCTGGACTCGCTGACACCCGAGCAGCAGGCTCCCAATCAGCGCGGCACACTGCTGACCAGCAACGGCTTCTACAACTTCGAACGCACCCGTAACACCCTGGCCCTGATCAGCTCGACCGACCTCGTCCACTGGAATGTGCGCAAAGTTTTGCTTCACCATCCCGACACCGCGACGCACGGATTACATTACCTTGACTGGCAGTTCGACGGCAACGACATCATTGGATTGTCAAGGACGGCCTACGACGATGGACTGGGTGGAGCCGACAATCAGCACAACGCCAACTTCATCACCTTCCACCGCTTTGAAAACTACCTTGACTTTGAGTCGTGGGATTCGTTGCTCAGCGACACGGGTAACAATCGCGTGCTGAAGTACAGCCTGATCAGCGGGGCGGGTGGGCCGTGGTGGCTGACCCCGGAGGTTTTCGCTGAAGGCGAGTACGCAGGCGAAACGCTGGCCAATCCGCTGGGACTGGTGCGTAACGCCCTGGGGCAGGTGTTCATCGGCGAACAGCGCGACGGCGGACGCATCTTGCGTTTCGATGCCGACGGTGGGTTCCTCGGCGTCGTGGCCAACGAAGGTCAGCAATTCACCGGCAATCCTGAACAGATCATCCTCGGCCCCGACGACCTGCTCTACATGAGCACCGCCTTCGGCACCGGTTCCGATCGCATCTATAGCATCAACACCCAGACCAACGACGTGGACCTGTTCATCGACACCACCGATGGCGTCAATTACACGCTCAACAACCCGCGCGGTTTGGCCTTCGCCACCGACGGCACGCTCTTTGTCGCCAACCGCCAGGAAGGCAACGTGCTGGCCTTTGACGGTGACGGCTCGTACCTCGAAACCCTGGTCTCGGGACTGGATCAGCCGCAGACTCTGCTCTGGGATGAGGGGAATCAGCAGTTGCTGATCGGTTTTTCCGGCACCCTGCAGGTCGCGGCGGTGGATCTGCTCGGTAACGTGCAACTGCTGGGCGACGATGTCGTGGGCAACGTGCTGGATATCATGCTGGTCGATGACGAGTTGTTCATCAGCGATTACACCAGCAGCCAGCTCTATCATCTGTACCAAGGCGAGTGGCAGACGGTGACGCAAGATGAGAGCCTCTATCATCCGGGGCACATGCTATTGAGACAGCTCATTGACGGTGATATCAACGGCGACGGTTCCGTAGATGTGAGCGACCTCGGCATTCTCGCAACCAACTACAAAACCGGTTCTGGTAAATCCCGGGAGCAAGGTGACTTGACCGGCGATGGAATAGTGGATGAGTCCGACTTGAGCATTCTGGCTGAGAATTATGGAAACGCAAGCGACACAACAACTCATGCAGTGCCCGAACCGGGAATTCTGTCACTGTTGATCGGTGCGTTCTCACTGTTGATCTCGCAGAGAAGCAACATTCGTCGATAACAGTGCTGACAATAACGTATCAATTTTATACGCTAAGCTCTTCTGCTCATTACTCATCTCGTCGGGTAGCACTAGCTGCTTGTCAGCCAGTGTTGCTGGTGTTATGATCCGGACATGCTAAACGAAACGGGGCATTCTCATGAATTAACCTTCTCATGCTATCGTCGAATGCCGTTGTTGACCAAAGATGTGTGGCGGGCAATGCTCAGCGCCAGCACCGATCGTTGTAGATGGTATATTGAGGGAGACCAATGCCCAGATGAAGCATTGCCCACGGTTAAAGGTTGCCCGGCAGAGTTTTGGGATAATGCTTGACTAGGGACACGGGAAATGGACATCTGCCCCTACTCACGACACTGGCTGACAAGCAGCCAGTGGCACCCGGCGCACTCATACCATCTTTTCGATCGGTGTTTACAGGGTTATTGTTCGCCGAAGACCGGCAATGCAGGGGGATGGACACCATCTGGCACAAGCATTATATTATTTTGATGATTCAGGTGATTTAATTGTTAACGTATATCGGAGAAAGTTATTTGTGAGGATTAACCGAGGTGGTCGCGGTGTCCGCAGCCTGGCGGACGGATTGAATCGTACGCCCGATGAGCGATAGGCTGAAACAGCCTATCACGTCAAATACGACAGAATAATCGCACAAGTACTACTTAGCATTATACGTACAAATATTTATACCATGAGTGTTAGGCTGCAATGTTGCAACCTACAAGTAATAGGCTGATCAGCCTAAGAAGTAGTTAGATGCCCTAGGAAAAGCTTATGTCACTATCCATGGATCTATGGCATATAAAGGATGAACAGTTAATCCCTATGAATAAGGCTGCACTGGATCTTGAGAAACGGCTTGAGGTCTGGGTCGAACAAGACATATCAATGCTCGGCATTGATGCACTTCTCATAGGCCGTCAAGTACATACCGGCTATGGCGGCTATATCGATCTTTTGGCGATCAACAGTGACGGTGAACTGATCATTATTGAGCTTAAACGAAGCAAGACTCCCAGAAATATTGTAGCACAATGTCTCGACTACGGCTCATGGGTTCATGACCTGAACTTTGATGACATTGTCGGCATTTACGAAGCATACAAATCTGCCAGCTTTGAGAAGAATTTTTCAGAGTACTTTGACACACCTGTTCCAGAAAAGGTCAATGGGTCTTACCAAATTGTAATCGTCGCAGAATCCCTGGACGATACTACAGAGAGAATTATCCAGCATCTTAATGACGTCCACAAAGTCAATATCAATGTTGTGTTCTTCAATGTCTTCATGAAAGATGGTGAAGAATACATAGGCAGGTCTTGGCTGAAAGATCCAGTCGATGTTGAAGAAAGATCAGTTGTTGGTAAGAAGTCTAAGTGGACCGGCTACTTATTCGTCAATACCGGTATCACCGATGATAATTGCAGAGACTGGAACCTGAATAGGCAGTATCGTTTCATTAGTGCTGGAGGCGGCGCAAGATGGATCAATGCAATAAAGAAACTCAAAAAGGGTGATAGGATATTTGCATTGATTAAAGGCAAGGGCTATGTCGGCTATGGCATTGTGGAGGAAGAGGCGGTCATAGTTAAACAATATCAGGTCAACGGTAAGCCTATTGTCCAAGATTTTCCCGAGGATCATCCATGGCGAGAAGACAAGGATACACTGAAAGATGAATGGATGGTAAAGGTCGAATGGCTGAAAACAGTTGATGTAGAAGATGCAAAGTGGTTCAAAGGAGCATTTGCCAATCAGAATGTTGTATGCAAGCTAAGAGATCAAACTACATTCAAATTCTTAATAGAGCAATTTGATGTTGATACATCTAACATCTGAATGCAAGGACAGGAAAAAGGGGGACAGGAAAAAGGGACTTCACTGATTTTGGAAGACTAGAAAAAGATGGTTCTCCACGCAACTGGCCCTACAGATTGTTTCAAGATATACCGGAAACCGACCGTCAATAACCACTCCCCCCATCATAAGCCTTCTCCCCCCGGCGGATCGACTCGCGGTTGCGAAGCTCGATCTGCTCTCGCAACGCGTACTTCGCTTCACGCTGCCGGTCCTTCGCGCATGGCCGAAAGCCGGGCATGTCGGCACGCGGGCGATGGGCCAGCATCTGCCGGCCGGTGCGGATGATCGACAGGGCCTCGCCATACTTGGGGCCGCTCAGGTCGGTGAACTTTGCCAGGCAAGGACTGAATTCCGGCCGGGCGAAGCTGACCTGCGGACCGCGGTTGCTGGAGTAGCGCATTTGCCCATTGAGATCGATGCCCGTGAGCTGGCTCAGCCGGGCGAGTTGGCCGCGGTCGATCGGCGATCGGCCCGTGCGGCTCTCGGGATATGCACACGCGTAGGTCGGATAATAGACGCCGTTGAGATCCAGCCATGTAACGATCCGGTCGAACTCCTCCTTGGATAGCTTGACGTTCTTATGCTCGGGCACCTTCGGGCGGCGAAGTTCTTCGACGAGCCGGCTGGCGTGCGAACCCCAGGAATAGGCCCCCTGGACCGCGGCCGGGCCGCCGCCGACGCACTTGACGAACCCCTTGCGCCACAATTCGTTATAGGCCGTGTTGAACACCAATCCACGATCGGGCGCCAGGTTGAGCTTCTCACCCGCCTCCTTGCCGTAATCGTGACACTCGACGCAATGGCGGTCGAACACCGGCTGCACCTCGGCCGTGAATCCGAACAATCGCGGCGGGCCGTACCAACCGGCCGGCTTGCGCGGCGGACGTTTCAACGCCAGCGGCGTCTCCTGGTCGATCGGCGTCGGGGCCGTGCGGCGCTCTTCGTGGCAGCCGACGCACCCGGTTCGCTCGCCCGATTGTACGACAGTGCCGCTGCGCATCGACTGGATCATCATGCCGTCTTTATCGAGAAGCTGGAAATAGACGAACGTATCGGCCGGCACGGCGAAATGGGCCGAACCGTCCTCCTCGACCGGCACGGTACCAAGGATGCGTTTGTTCTCCAGGCTGTGCCAGTTCATCCCCGGGGCCGTGTAACCCTGCCCGTTCCAGCTTCCCCAAGACCAGTGGCGTTTCTCGGGCGACTCGACCACGCGGAGCGTCTTGACCGTGCCCCGCCGCACTCCCCGCATGTGCGTGCCCTGGTAGACGTCGGCCACGAAGAAAACGCCTTTGCGATTCTCGAAATCGCGCCGCGAAGGGATCAACGGCGGGCGCGGACGCGGGCAGATCGGCATCGGGTCGTAACAACCGGGCCCTTCGGTGTGCAACAACACTTCATTGCCAAATACGTCGACCAGATAGATCCCCATTTGCTCGCCTTTGCCCGTCATCCGCGAGCAGAGGAAATGCTTGTCGCTGATGGGCCAGGGGTCTTCGTACCTCAGCTTCACGCGGGCGAACGAATCGCAATCGAACTTGCCGCCGATCCGCACGGTGTTGGCCATCTCCGGCGGCCAGGTCCGCAGCACGGGCGACCGGCCGTCGATGCCCAGTCGCCGGTCGATTATCCCCAGCGCCCCCCAGAGCCGGTCGTGGTGCGGGCCGAAAATACAGACGACCTGCTGCGTGCCGGGGATCGGGTGGGCGTTGAATACCGCTCCGGGCACGGCCGTGTTGTTGCCCCAATATACGGCCTGGTTCGTGCCGTCGGGGTT
>JAFGTN010000675.1 GCA_016934075.1 Pirellulales bacterium | reverse complement strand
TTTCCGGGATGCCTTCCACGTCGGATGCAACCACCGGCACGCCCGCCGCCATGGCTTCCAGCACTACCATCGGCAGGCCTTCGCCGAAAAGACTGGGTAATACGAAGATGTCCATCTTGTGAAGTTCGACATCGATGTCTTGGGTGAAACCTGTCCAGTGGACGTGATCTTCTATGCCCAATTCTTTTGCGAGATTCTTGATTTGAAGCTCATATTCGGGAGTTTCGAAACTACCCACCGCGTGCAATCGTACGGATTGGCCTTGGGCCTTGAGAGCGGCAATCGACCGCAATAGCACTTCAGTTCCCTTGCGGGGACGGAAAAGGGCCATTGTGCCGATTGTCCAATCGCACTGTTCGGCAGAACGAGGATGTCGCGAATTGCGAGTGGGCACACCATTGGGAACTACCGAAACTGATTCAGCCCGAACGCCTCGCTGGCGGACGTAGCGACCAAGGCTGTGCGAAACTGGAATTACAGCCGAAGACCACTTCAGGGCGATTCGTTCGACGATCGAGTTGATGCGATTGCGGAATCGATTCGTCGAATCGCGCGTTACGGGGCTGTGGGCATGGTACACGAGCGGCACGCCCGTTATCAGCGAGACAATCGCGGCCAGAAGAACCGTTCTGGGTGTGTGTGCGTGCAGGATTTCGTAATCCTCTTGCCGCACGACGCGAACCAGCCGACGCACGGGCCGCAGGTCGAAGCGGTTGGCCATCGACAGGTCGTAGATCTTTACGCCGCGGGTTTGCATCATTTGCGGGAATTGCCGAGGTTTCAGGCAGGCTATCCCCACTTCAAATCCCTCTTCTCCCAGACGCCCGGCCAGAAGGTCCTGAACCCGTTCGGCCCCGGCGTAGTGTTCACCGTTGATAACATGCAGGACCTTTGCCGTTGTGTGTGCCGATTCGAGTAGAGTATTCTCAGCAACGGCACGTACGTTTTCAGGCGTGGAAAGAACAGAACTGGCCATTTCAGGTCTCCGATGCGTGCGCCGAGCTGGACATTTTTGTGCAACAGATGAGAAGTCGGTATCTATTAGAGCAATGACTGTGCCGAATAGCTGCCAATTGTTGGTGTTGCCGCGGGGAAGCTGTAAGTCTCTGTTTAGTAACGACTTATCGTAGGGCAGGGCAGGGCGGTAGGTGATTCCGGCAGGGCGGAAAATCGAAACCGGCCAATGAATGTTGTAATAAAGCAATTCGTGGAGGTGAGAAAAAAATACATGACAATCGAACCGACAACCCTTAAAGTCCCTATAGGTGTAACACTGCGGGCAATACCATCCGACTCGCGGTTGTCGCAAATCCTGATGAATTTGTCGCAAAAACCAGTTGTGCATTACCAGTGGATACGTTTATTTTGGGTACTGTCGTGGTTTACCCTCACCACTATTTCGACAACAGGAGACATCATAATGGATCGGCGTGTATTCAGCATTCGGCAAGAACAGCGTGGATTGCGACTATTGTTAATTCTCCTTGTGTCGGGCGTATTATCGGGCGTACTGAACGCCGGAGAACAAAAAGCCATCGATGTCGGATCGCGGAAGCAGCTCTTTTTCGACAAAAAGTTCATCGACTCATCGGATGGTATCACGATCACGATGAATCCGCCCGTCAAGGCCGGTATAGTCCTGCGGCCCGAGAAGCCATGGGAGAAATTCCGCCTCACGTCATATTTCACGGTTATCCAGGAGAAGGACCATTGCCGCATGTACTACTCCTGTTTCTCTGAGGACCAATGGTCCGTTCCGAATGCTTGGGAGAAGCACGCCTACTTGTGTTGTGCTACTTCTAAAGATGGCATCCATTGGGAGCGGCCCAATCTGGGAATTGTCGAGTTCGAGGGTTCCAAGCAAAACAATATCGTGCTCAAAAGCGTTGTCGACGGAACCGTGTTCGTCGATCCCACGGCCCCGCCCGAGCAGCGCTACAAGTTACTGCACACGATCGGTCCTCATATAGGCGGTCTACGCGTTTCCTATTCGGCCGACGGTTATCATTTTACCATCGGTGAGCCGGTCAGCCCCTGGAATCCCGATTCGCAACAGGTGGCGTTCTGGGACAAACGCATCAAGAACTATGCCGTCTACCTGCGCAAGAATACCGATCGCGGACGTAGTGTAGGCCATCTCAGACTAGATGATATCACTAAACCATGGCCCGCGGAATTGCCGATTGTCTTTACGGCCGATGCCAACGACCCGCGCGATGTTGACTTCTACACTAATTGCTGCGTCCTGTATCCTTGGGCGGCGGATGCCTATTTCATGTTTCCCGCGGCCTACCATCATTTCCCGCCGCAGATGGGCAACGACGGGCTGCTCGACGTGTCGATCGCATGCAGCCGCGACGGCGTCAAGTGGCAGCGGCCCGACCGCGGGCCTTATATTCGCTTGGGCGAAAATTCCCAGTGGGACGGCAAGTTTATAATGGCAGGCGTGGGACTGGTGCGGATGGGAAACGAGATCTACCAGTACTACAACGGTATCGACATGACGCATATCGGCACGCGGCGGATGCAAAAATCACAACGCGATAAAACAACCGGATGGGGTTTCATGGGCCGCGTGGTGCAGCGGCTCGACGGCTTCTATTCGGCCGACGCCGCCTATGCCGGGGGCCGGCTCGTTACACCGCCCATCCGTTTCTCGGGCAAGCAACTGGTTCTAAACCTCGACACATCCTCAGCCGGCCATGCCCGCGTTTCGATACTCGACGCCGCCGGTAAGCCTCTACCCGGCTACTCGATCACCGATTGCGAAATAATCCTCGACAACAACGTCGCCCACGTTGTGACCTGGGATGGTAAGTCCGACATCTCAGCTTTGGCCGGTAAACCAGTACGGCTGCGCTTCGAGATGCGCTCGGCCAAACTGTACGCTTTTCAGTTCGAATAGTGTCGGTTAGGTAAAGATGTCCTACACACCCTTGGTCAAATTGTAGCTAGATGTTAAACTGCAGAGGGCAGATGTTGGGATGAAGCATTGCCTACGGTCTAGGGTTGCCCTGCTGAGTTTTGGAATGGTGTCCGATGATGGGCACTGTCCAAGCACTGGCTGACAAGCAGTGAGTGGTACACGGAGTGGTAAAACTAGTTCCGTCCCAGTTTCGACACTCGTCCCAGTTTCGACACTCGACACTACATTCTCAGAAACGCAACAACAGAAATGAACACCAGATTTGCTTCAACGATTGCTATTATACTGATGGCGGTTTGCGCGAGCGTACAGGCTCGCCATCCGCAGGAACTTCGGATCTTTCAGGATGGCTGGCCGCGGGCTTTTTTCTTCCGCTCGTGCGAAGGACCGCCATCACGCCGGGACTTCGACTATGATCTATGGTCCGCCGATTATGGCCGGCTGATGGGCATTATGGGCAAGTGCCTCGACGAAGAAGTTCTCGGGCGTATGAAGAACAATCCAGCGGTCTTCAGCCGGTTCAAAAACGAGAAACCAGAACAGGTTGTGTTGCTACATCTCAACGGCAACTCCCGCGACCCTCGTTTTCAGGCATCCAATTTTTTCCCCGGCCACTGGGTTTACCGTATGCCCGCGGAGATCAAGGGTGACATCCCTGCCGAATCAGGAGAGACCACGATCAAAGTCGACGATGCCAGGCTGTTCCGCGTGCAGGCAGGGCGGTACGCCACAAGTAACGACGACATCGCGTTGTTCAAACTGAAAGCCGACGGAACATACGATTGGCACTACTGCGAAGAGGTTCAGTTGATCTCCGTCGACACAAAAGCCAACACCATCCGTGTCCGTCGTGGTCAATATGGTACCAGGCCGCTGGCATTCAAAGCCGGCGAATCGCGTGCCGTGGCACATCAAGTCGAGGGACCGTGGGGCAAGAATAACAATATTTTGTGGTACTACAACCTCTCTGATCTCTGTCCCAGGGATCGTGAGGGTAAAACGGCAGCCGATCGCTTCATCGACGACATAGCTCGGTGGTTTGGTCCCGACGGTTGCCTTTGTGCCTTTGACGGCCTCGAGTTCGACGTACTCTTTAATGTCACGCACGGCGACACCAACGGCGACGGTATCATGGACGATGGTGTCATCGACGGCGTCAATCACTACGGTATCGGCGTGGTCGAGTTCCTTCGGAAGCTGCGCGAGCGCATGGGCCACGAATTCATTATCATGGGTGATGGCGCGCTTGGTTTGGGCGGCATGCGATCACAACGCGGCTGGGGATACCTGAATGGGATTGAAAGCGAGGGCTGGCCAAACCACAGTGATTGGGAGGTTCACGACTGGTCCGGTGGCTTGAACCGACACAACTTCTGGAAGGTAAACGCTCACCCGCCCGTTTTCAACTACATTAACCACAAGTACACGGAGCACATACCAGGAGGCCCTCCAGGTGCACGTGGCAGGCCGCGGGTAGGCTTCAACATTCACCGCCTTGTGTTTGCGGCCGGCTGTTTCACGGATAGCGCGATCTGCTATTCCTTTCCACCGCCCAGGGATCCGGACGGCAAGTTCGGTGTGTGGGATGAGTTGCGTTGTGGCGTGGAGAACAAACTCGGCTGGCTCGGAATGCCGACTGGCCCGGCGGTCCACCTGGCGACACAGTCTCCGGACATAATAAAAAGCAAGCCGCTCGGGCGACTCATCACCGGCAATGTCAAGTTGAAGCCAACGGCAGACGGATTGCGAATGGTACCCAAAAAGCGTGCAGGCAAAGGCTTCAACTTCTCGATTCGCGAGATTCCCACTGCCGGCCCCGATCTCACGGTGGCAGTTGTCATGAAGGCCGAACCAATGTTGGGCTATCCGAAAACTTATGCCCGGTTCGTTCAACTCGAAGCATCGAGTGGTGCCAACCTGATGGCCGGAGGAGATCCCGAGGTCGGTATGTGCATCCGCAAGAGAGGCGAAACGCTCCTGCAGCGCAAGTCTGGAGCATTCTTCCAACGTAAACGACTGACCATCGGTGGCGAACAGCGAAACGCGTTTTTCGTACATCCACCCTATGAAGGCGGCAAAGGCTATGTCTACTGGGCCAAGGACGTGCTTGTGGGCAACAATTCCGTGCTTAAATACTCCATCGGCATGGGCGCGAAGAGTCCGAAGAGGAGCGATGGCGTGTGGTTCAGTGTGCATGCCTCCGAGATTACGGACGGCAAGCCGGGAGCGTTCAAGAAACTCAATGAGACCCGTTGGAAGAAACATAAGTGGCTCGCGCAGACCATCGATCTCTCACCGTATGGGGGCAAGATGGTTCGTCTGAAGTTCGTGGCCGACTGCGGTCCTCAGAACAACGCCACAACCGACCATGTATACTGGTCTGAAATCTTGATCATTCCTAAGAGAGCTGATCCAGACAGCCTGACCGTGCCGGAGCGATTCATGACCTGGGCGGGACCACAGTACTTCGCATCGTCATTCTACTATCGCCACATCAAGTCCAAAACCATCGATCTCACCTATCACATCGAGGGCTGGGAACCCGTGACCATCAAATCGATGACTGTCCACAACAAGCCCGACGCCATGTACAGGATTTATGAAAAGGGCATCGTGCTCGCCAATCCTGGACTGGAGCCTTACACCTTCGATCTGTCGCGGATTGCCCCCGGCTGCACGTATCGCCGATTGAAAGCGACTGCGAAACAGGACACGAAGACCAACAGCGGAGAAGATGTCGGCAGGACCATCTCACTAGAACCCAGAGACGGATTGTTCCTTCTTAAGACAAACTAGTCCTTAACCAAGCGAACTCTGACGGATATTATTTCAAACGGCATTAAAAAACTCGAAAACCATTGGTGTTTTTGGACGTATAT
>JAFGTN010000674.1 GCA_016934075.1 Pirellulales bacterium | reverse complement strand
GTTTAGATATAATTTGCCGGCTACGCCGCCAATTTATATCTAAGTGCCCTTGACTCGCAATTTTGCAAAAGTCCATTTATTTGCTCGGAGTAAGCAAAACAGGTGGTTTTCCGTCGGAGAATTGCCTAACCAGGCTTTGGGCACTCTCTTTGCTGGAGTAATCGGGATATTTGACGGGCTTCGTGTAACCTTTTATAGCCAGAATTCGGCTGGATTCCAAGCGGGATTCCTGGGCCAGGTCGACGGCGGCGGCCAGTATTCGAGTGCATTCCTGGGGAGAATGGAAACCCATGCCGTTGTTGGCGGCCACATAGTCCCAACGTAGTTGTGCTTGACGAATCAGATCGCGAGCCTTGGCGAGCTCAGCGTCTTTGGCGCCGGCTTCCATGCATGCGGCAATATCGAAGTGAGCCAGCGCCAGAACCCGTTCAGCACGGTCGCGGGATTCTCGCACCTTATCCTGGATAGAAGTAACACGTGTGCGGATCTCTTCCTCGCCCCATCGGTGACACACCGAGCACGAGTTCGCTATGTTCAGCAGTGGGCTTTGGACGTGATGGTCGGTAAACTTCACACCACCTTCAGTCCGGTAGGGCATGTGGCAATCCACGCAGGATACGTCGCGGAATGCGTGGATGCCCGTGTGATATACTTCGTAGTCGGGATGTTGCATCTTGATCATCGGAGCTTTACTGATGGCGTGCGTCCAGTCAGCGAACTTTCGTGTGGTGTAGTAGTTGTCCATGTTCTCCACGGTCGTTCCCTCATCCCACGGAAATGTAAGGTATTTTCCATCACCTTTGAAGTAGTATTCGACGTGGCACTGTGCGCAAACCAACGTCCGCATTTCCTGGTGCGACACCTGGCTTATATCGCGTCCCTGTCGCTCGAATGCCTCGATCAGCGCGGGGCGTGAAATCCGAAGTCGCATCGTCTCGGGATCGTGGCAGTCTAGACACCCGATCGGATGTGTAATGTCGCCTTCCAGATCATGGAATTTCTTCGCATAGAAATCGCCCGCACCAGCCAGGAGAAATTCCTTGAAAGACGCCGTCTCGTCCTTCCGTCTGAGCTTGCCATACTCGACCATTTTTCTGGGCACATCCGGGCTCTTACAACTCCAGCATGTAGCCGGAGTAGCGGGATTCACCCGCTTGGTATCGCGTACGTCTTCGATCGCGTAGACATGGCCTCGCGCCTGTTTGTAATCCTTTGCAAACCCGTAGCCCGCAAATAGAATCACGTTTGCGGGCGTTTCCTCCAGATAATCGCGAGCAAAAGAACCGCCATACTTGGTCTTCGTGGCATCTTCCTGCATTCGCATATAAGAAGAGTATTCTCTGGGCCAGTTTGCCGCCCATCGGCTATTGTCGGTTTCGAGCGGAGCGATTGGGACAAGTGGCGGACGGATCTTCGCCTCATTGCGACGTTCCATAATCGAAGCGAACAACAACCCCATAAAGAAAACGGCAATTGTTATTACCGTAAATAACAGCCATCCCACCCAGGGATGTCGGGGTCTTGGCACTGTCTGTTTGTCGTCAGAATTCGTATGGTTCGTATTTTCATTCATGGCTTGTTTCCCGGTCGGGCCGCGGGTGGCGACCTCCTATATGCGGGGTTTGTGTTTCCAAAACCGACGGAAGTTCCGGGCTAATCACGCGTGGTGTTGACGAAAGGCTCCTGACTCTTCCGTGTGGGACTTCGCGGTGACAATTCCAGCAGCGAATATCATCCGTGTCAAATTCATGAACATCAACCTCTTCTATGGTTTGCTCGTGACAGCGGCGGCAGTTTCCCTCCACCACGGGAACAGCGCCCGAGGACATCTCGATGACTTGCGGCTCCAGTCCCAATGTAAAAATAGTCGAATGGTACAGACCGTCACGGGCTTTGAAGGCATAGGCATGGAGAACGGTCTGGTGGGGCACGTGGCAATCGTTACAGGTGGCTACATTGGCATGGCTGGATCGTTGCCAGGAAGCATACTGCGGCTGCATCACATGGCAATTGATACATCCTTCGGGGTTATCGCTAAGATAGGAAGTTACCCTGGATACCTTCCCAACAGTTAGACCTAGCCCGGCGAAAACGCCCAGCGCAAGAAAACACATGATCCGCCACGGAGCGGGAATGAAGCTCAGGCAAAGCAAACCGTAAAGAGTGTATCTCACGCGTCTAAACATAACGGTAAATCCACATCTCATTCAACTCAGCAGGCTAACTAAAGGATAGTGTTCCACATACTTCGCGTCAACGGGGGCGCATCTCGGCTTTTACCACTAGATCCGTAACTTCAAAAGGTCAATAAGACAATTGGTGTATTATATGGTAAGAGGGCAGTTTACAAGAGATTGAGAGGCTGTTGCCCGACCGTTGGACGTAAATACATCTCGAACACCGATTGACTGAGCGGGAGGAAGAATCTCGTGAAGCCACGGCCCATCGTCGTCGCAAGCGTGCCGGCCGCAGAGCCGCCGCCTCGACGTGGCAAACCGGCGGCGGTGCCTTGCAGGGCCCGACCGCCCGATGTAAGCTATTTCAGGGGTAACGGTTATTCTGACACCCCGTCGATTCCGAACGCCCCCTTGCATTTTGTGCTTCCCGAAAACCGCTTCCTATTCGATCACGTAAAATGTGGAACGAGAACCGTCACGGGAACTCCTTGGAGTGATGGAAGGTGCAGGTAAAATGGCAAAGGCTCAGAAACTCGGCGGCTGGATGACTCGGTTCAAGCGATGCATCGATGCCGAAACAAGTGCGGCAGTATCGAAGAAAGTCATCATCAAGCCCGAACGATTTGATGAGACATCGAACTACGCACAGAAAGCCGAATGGATATGCAACGCCGTCCAGCGTCTCGAGAAGGAAGTTGGCAAAGCTACGGCGATAAAGGTGATGCGGGCTTGCGGCATGAAATGCTGCGGCCCAACGCAACAGAAACG
>JAFGTN010000673.1 GCA_016934075.1 Pirellulales bacterium | reverse complement strand
GATCACAAGATCAACTATCAACGAAAAACATTGGAATTATCGGCAAAGAATGCGCAACACAAAACAATATGGCGCGTGCCGAGAGAAGGTGGAATCAGAGCAAGAGCGCTTGATTCGCCAGGTGGATCGGGATTGACACACCCAACCGTTTGAGCCCCATATCCACGATCTCAAAGTTACCGGAAGAAACTGGACACTCGGGTACCGTTACGGTGGCGAACAAGTTTTGCCCGTCCAATGGATCGGAACCGTTGACCGAATCCGCTCGCATGAAAACACACGTATCACCGTCGCAATGCTTATGCTGCGAATCGTGGTCGGGTTGCCCTTGTTCTTGTTGACCGCGGGGCTTATGCGTTCCTTCGTTCTCTCCATGACTGTGAGACGAGCATGTACAAGCCGGCTTCACGGCCAGGGCCTCCGATTCGAAGGCCCCATCGAACTTATGCGCGTGGTGCAAGCAACATCCGAACAGAATATGCACGGACAATGCCGTAAAAGTAAGAATGTCCACCACACGGCGCATGTACGTCTGTCGATGCATGAACGTGTTCCACGGTACTTGTTACTCTGCCCATTATTATAGTACCACACCCAAAATCAGGGTAGTGCAGTTTGGCGGGCAGCCCTATTAGGGGGCGAGAGGAACACTAACCCGAAACGCAAACTAGGAATAAAAATCGTAGGCCGGGTTATAATCCGGCATTTGTGTTAGTTACCTGCTCAGCGCCGGGTGATAATCCGGCCTACAATTTTGACGTATCACACTTTCCCGCCTGGCCAAACTGTCCTTCAG
This sequence comes from Pirellulales bacterium, assembly GCA_016934075.1. GTDB lineage: Bacteria > Planctomycetota > Planctomycetia > Pirellulales > Thermoguttaceae > JAFGTN01. Next base: position 12,163 of record JAFGTN010000673.1, on the reverse strand, counting down.
CATAAAACTTGCGGCCATCGAATTTTCATTGACTTCCAAGCCCCCTTGGCTAGAATTCGTCGGGTTGGAGAGACAGTTAAAATTGTGACAATAATTGAACGCCAATAGTAAAACAGGTGAAAAATGAAACTCGACGAATATTTTACAAGTGTCAGGGGACTCGGAGTGCTGGCAACCGCCGACGCCAACGGCAAAGTGGATGTTGCGGTATACTCCAGGCCCCACTTCCTCGGTGACGGCGACGAGGAACTGGCTTTCATTATGAATGACCATCTCAGCCACGAGAACTTGCAGTCGAATCCTCACGCGGCGTTTCTGTATGTCGAGGGTGGCGGCGGCTATCAAGGCAAACGCCTTTTTCTCACCAAAATCCGGGAAGACACCGACAAGGAACTCATCGCTGAACTCTCTCGCAGAGCCATGCCCGAGTGTTGTGAGGAAGAGTGCGACAAAAAGCAATTTCTGGTCCATTTCCGCGTGGACGGCGTTCGGCCCCTCATCGGCGATAGCGAGTGATTTTTGCCCTGCCATTGCTCGAATTTACAGCTTCTGGTAACCCAACTTCCCGTTTGTTACAATATAAGCATGTGGCCAACGCCCGTGTTGGCACGATTTGAGCAACCACGTTTGACGCGAGAGCACACCACTCATGAAACGACGCGAGTTCCTCACCGCGGCCGCCGGTATCGGACTCGCCGGCGCATTGTCCGCCGGTACATCTCTGGCCGGCGATCCAAAAGCCCGGCCCTCCGAAAAAACGGCTCCTGCCGATTCGAACGCCGACGGCACGCTCGTTATAGATGCCCACGCCCATATGTTCCATCGCAGCAAGAGCAACTGGAAGGAGATGGACCGTCGGGTGGTCGAGGCGGCCGACAAGTTGGGAATCGACCAGCTCTGCTGTTCCATCCTCACGCCCAAGCGGCCGGCCACGGCCGAAGGCTTCCAAGAGTGCAATCGCTGGATGGCCGATTGCATGAAACGCTTTCCCGGCCGCATACTGGGTTATTGCTATGTCAATCCCACGCACACCAAAGAGGCGCTCGAAGACATTCGGCGCTGTGTGGAAGATCGCGGCTTCATGGGCGTCAAGCTCTACAACGAACATCGCTGCACCGAGCCCGTGGTTTATCCGATCGTCGAATTGGCCATCGAATTGCGAGTGCCCATCCTGCATCACGCCGGGCACATGCACTTTTTCCTCGAAACTCAACCTAAAATCTCAGACGGCAGCCATCTCAGCGAGTTGGCCCGCCGCTATCCCGAGGCCATGTTGATCTGTGCCCACGCCGGCGGTGGCGGCGACTGGGAGTGGGAGATCAAGTCGCTGAGAAATGCTCCCAGCGTATACCTAGACACTAGCGGGAGTGTGATCGATGAGGGCATGGTGGAAATGTGCGTCGATATACTGGGTGCCGACCGCGTGTTGTTCGCCTGCGACAACTCCATGACCCCGGGCATGGGCAAGCTGATCGGTGCCCAACTATCGAAAACCGATCGCCGCAAGCTTCTCGGCTTGAACATGAAAAAAATACTCGAGAAACGCAAGCAATCATGATCGACGTTAACTGTTATCTGGGCCATTATGCTTTCCGACAATTGCGCAATAACACGGCCGATGGGCTGCTGCGGGTGATGGATGCCAAGGGTATCGAAAAGGCCGTGGTCGGTAGCGCGGCCGCCGTTACCTATCGCAATGCCCAGTCGGGCAACGAAGAACTACACCGCGAGATTAAATCACACCGCGACCGCTTGATCCCTTTCGCGGTTATCAATCCCGGCTATGCGGGCTGGGTGGACGATTTGAAGATCTGCCGAGAAGACTTCGGCATGAGCGGAGTGCGACTGCATCCCGGCTGGCATAACTACAAGCCGGCCGACACCTGTTGCCGCGAACTGGTAGCCGCGGCAACCGAGCATAAAATGCCCGTCTCGATCCCTATCCGCGTCGAAGACAATCGCCAGCGCCACTGGCTGGTCGACGTGCCCGACGTGCGACTGGGCGAGATAGTCGATCTTGTTAAGAACAATCCCCAGGCAACCTTCATTCTGGCCTCGGGACGCGGATTCAAAGGTTGCGATTTGGGTAAAAAGAATAACTCGTTGCCGAGGAACTACTATATCGAGATCTGCCGCGCAAGCGCGCTGTTGGACAACGAGATCGGGCAGTTGGTCGAGAACCTTGGCGCCGATCGCCTGCTCTTCGGCACGGGCATGCCTTTCCACTATCCTGATCCGGCCATTCTCAAACTAAAGGTTCTCGATATCCCCGAAGCCGACAAAGAGAAGATCCGCCGCGCGAACGCCGCCGGGATCTTGGGATGAGGGTCCTTTGCAAAACACCACAAAACGGTTATAATTCCTTCTTCTCGTGCGTTGCTGGAAATCGTGGATCGTACTTGATTATAATGCCTTCCTGCCTCCGTATTCGCCACACTTACCTCGGTGATTGTCCCACCTCCAACCGTACGTCAAACAAGGATTAACCTACAATGTTGTCCAAGAGCACGATCCATTTTTTAAGAACACTGCTTGGCCTCGTTCTGTGTATAGTATCAGTAGATGTATTCGCGGCGGATTCCGGCGCAAAGTCCGACGATTGGCGGGCAGCGGTGAAGAAACTGCCGGCGGTGCCTGCATGTGAGGAGGGCGATTGGCTGGTCGTTCCAACTAAGCGTCGGGCAGGCGTTTTTCGCGGCAGCGATCCGCGCGATCTGGTTATTGACAACGGGCTGCTTCGTCGTACGTTCCGGCTCGAGCCGAACGCGGCCTCTATCGGGCTCTTGCAACTGACCGCGAACAAGTCCTTCCTGCGGGCAGTGCGGCCCGAATGCAGTGTGCGGATCGATGGCAAGGATTATCCGGTGGGTGGATTGAGCGGGCAACCGATCGGCAACTATCTGTCGCCCCAATGGCTGGAAAAGATGAAGCCCCTAGCGGGTGCATTCACCTTCGATGGTTTCGAGGTCAAGCCCATTTCACCGCGGTTCAAGTGGAAGCGTCGCGCGGAGTGGTTGGCCGAGGATCCGTCCTGGCCGCCGCCGGGCATCCATCTGATTTTGCACTTCCGTCCACCGGCAAATCAGAAGGAAGTGGCCGGCGCGAGTATCGACGTGCACTATGAACTTTACGATGGCATTCCACTGCTGTGCAAATGGTTCACCTTGCACAACCGTGGTAAGGAACCGCTACGGCTGGAAACTTTTACCAGTGAAATTTTGGCATGTACCGAAGTCGAAAGCGTGGTTGAAGATCTAATTAAAGATCCGCGATTGGGCGACCTGCATGTGGAGACGGATTTCACTTCGGTTGCCGACGACGGCATCGGCTCGCAGCGTGATACGGTGCATTGGCTGACCGATCCCGGCTACAAAACACAAGTCAACTTCCAACTTCAGACACGCTGCCTGCTCAAATGTCGCCCACCATTGGGACCCGATCGTATAGTGAAACCGGGCGAGACGTTCGAGTCGTTCCTCACATGGATACTCGCCTACGATGGCACGGACGCCCTCCGGCGCCGATTGAGTCTTGCCCGTATGTACCGCATGATCGCGCCGTGGAGCATGGAAAATCCATCCCTGTTCCACATCCGTCATTCCGATCCCAAATTGGTTCGCGAGGGCATCGACCAGGCGGCGGCGGTGGGATTCGACATGGTGATCATGACCTTCTCGAGCGGATTCGATGTCGAGAACGATTCGCCCGAGTATCTGGCCACGATGAAAGGCCTGGCCGATTACGCTCACAAAAAGGGCGTTGCCTTGGGCGGTTATTCGCTATTGGCCAGCCGAAAGATCGGCCCTGAAGACGACGTCATCAATCCCAAGACGGGCAAGCCCGGCGGTTTTGCCCGATTTGAAAACAGCCCCTGCTTGGAAAGCCGCTGGAGCCAAGAGTATTTTCGCAAGCTGCGGAATTTCTACGAGGTGACCGGATTCGATGTGCTCGAACACGACGGCTCCTACCCCGGCGATGCGTGTGCCTCCACGAATCATCCGGGCCACCGTGGATACAAGGATTCGCGATGGAATCAATGGGAAACAATCACCGGATTCTATCGATGGTGCCGCGCGAGGGGCATCTACCTTAACGTGCCCGACTGGTATTTTTTGAATGGATCGAACAAGTCCGCGCTTGGCTACCGTGAGACGAACTGGTCGTTGCCGCGCGCCTTCCAGGAGATCATCGAGCGGCAGAATATATATGACGGCATCAGCCACAAGACGACCACCATGGGCTGGATGTTCGTGCCCTTGTCCGAATATCACGGCGGCGGAGCTGCAGCCACCATCGAGCCGCTTTGCGAGCACCTCGACCATTATGAACGGCGGCTGGCAAACCTTTTTGGGACCGGCGTGCAGGCCTGTTGGCGCGGACCGCGACTGTTTGATACGCCACAGACCAAAGTCGTAGTCAAGCGTTGGGTAGACTTCTACAAGAAACATAAACGGATTCTGGACAGCGATATTATACTCTTGCGGCGAGCCGACGGCTGCGATTGGGACGGCTGGATGCACATTGATCCCCGGCACTCCCAGCGGGGTTTAGCCATGCTCTACAACCCACTTAATAAGCCTATCGAGCGAGTGATAAAGTTGCCGCTCTACTATACGGGCCTTACCGATACGGCTATGATCAGCATCGATGGTGCACCCGCAAGGGAAATGCGGCTGGGGCGCGACTACGAATTGCCGCTGTCGGTGAAGATACCAGCAAAGGGGCATGCCTGGGTGTTAATCGAAGCACCCACGGCGAATAAATAAATTTCGAATATCCGGTCGACTGATACTGATTTCCCCACGAAAAACACCCGGTATCGCAGCGATACCGGGTGTCTATTGAAATTCTGTTGCTGATGCGAGATTTAATCGCACTTTGTCACAATCAGTGAGGCATTGTGGCCGCCGAATCCGAAGCTGTTGGACATGGCGTATTTCAGCTTGCGCTCTTGGGACTGGTTGGCCGTGTAATTCAAGTCGCAGTCGGGATCGGGCGTGTCGAGGTTGATAGTTGGTGGTATCAAGCTATTACGCAGTGCCTCGATGCAGACGATAATCTCCACGCCGCCGCTGGCGCCCAACAGGTGGCCGGTCTGGCTCTTGGTGCTGGATACGTTGAGCTTGTAGGCGTGGTCGCCGAAGACCTTTTTAATAGCCCTGGTTTCCGCTTTGTCGCCCAGGGTCGTGCTGGTTCCATGGGCATTGATATAGCCCACGTCCTCTTTGTTGATGCCACTGTCTTCAATCGCCAATTGCATGGCCATCGCGGCGCCGGCACCGTCTTCCACCGGTTGGGTGATGTGCGAAGCATCGCCGGTCGCGCCATAGCCCACCAGTTCGCCGTGAATCGTTGCGCCGCGGGCTTTGGCCCGTTCATACTCTTCGAGTACCAAAACTCCGGCGCCTTCGGCCATCACGAATCCGTCGCGGTCCACATCGAAAGGACGGCTGGCTTTGGCGGGATCTTCGTTTCTCGTTGAAAGGGCACGCATGGCGGCGAAACCGCAAATTGCCATGGGAGTCAACGCGGCCTCGCTGCCACCGGTTATCATCACGTCTGTTATGCCGTGCTGGATGGCGCGATAAGCGTCGCCAATGGCGTTGGAAGCACTGGCGCAAGCGGTCGAGACAGCCGTATTCAGGCCACGCAAACCAAACTGCATAGAGACCTGTCCGCTGGCCGCGTTGACCATAAGCTTGGGTATTGTGAAAGGAGAAACCTTCGACGGTCCCTTGAAAAGCAACCGTGTATGTTGCGTCTCGATCTCGCTCAGTCCGCCGATACCGGAACCGATGACCACGCCGCAACGGTACGGATCTTCTTTTTCAAAATCGATGCCCGAATCGCGCACGGCGTCCATGGCCGACACCAGGGCGAATTGAACGAAACGGTCTATGCGTTTCGCATCTTTTGGTAGCAAGTAACCGTCGGTGTTCCAATCGGGCATCTCGCCGCCGATTTTCACGCGAAACTGCGAACAATCCACGTTCACAAAAGTGGATACGCCGCTTTTCCCGTCGCAGAGACAGGTCCAGAGATCCTCCACGCGGCGTCCGAGAGCGGTGACTGTTCCCAGTCCGGTTACGACAACACGTCGTTTCATGGATGTTCGCCGCTATTAGGTTTCGCTTTTTTCCGCGATGGCTTTTTCGATATGCTCGACAGCCTGTCCGACGGTCTGAATCTTCTCAGCCGCGTCGTCGGGAATGTTGATGTCGAATTCTTCTTCAAGCTCCATCACCAACTCGACCGTATCGAGCGAATCGGCGCCCAAGTCGTTGACAAAGGACGTATCTTGAGAAATTTGATCTTTGCTGACGCCTAACTGTTCGGCGACGATGTCTACAACTCGTTCTTCAACTGAGGCCACCTTATAGGTCCTCCCTGATAATCGTGCTAATTGGGGGGCATTCGGCCCCGTGTTCTTATGCCAACTAATCGTTCCAGAAGGGTGCAAATACTACAGTTTGCCTCTCCTTCTGACAACCCCAACTCTTCTAATAATCACACTTGTATAGCCGCTTCCTACGATTCTGTCCATATCCGACTGAATCACAAATTAAACAAATATATAAACTAGCTATCGCAAATAACGTATACTATCTATTTTTACCGGGCTGCGGCCGGACTATAAAACCGGTGTGCCCAAATAGCTAAACCGTAAGTCCACCGTCCACTGTGATGATCTGACCAGTGATGAAATCGGCTGCGTCGCTGGCCAGAAATAATACCGTATCGGCCACGTCTCGGGGAGTGCCAAGTCGCCCCAGCGGTGTTTCTTTTTCGATCCCTTCGATGATCTCCGGTGCCAGTTTGGCAGTCATTTCCGTGGCAATAAAGCCGGGTGCCACCGCATTGACTGTAATGTTGCGGCCGGCCAGCTCTTTGGAGACCGTGCGCGTAATTCCTATCACCCCGGCCTTTGAGGCCGAATAATTCGCCTGACCGGCGTTGCCAATCTGGCCCGAAACACTGGCGATATTGATGATCCGGCCGCGACGTGCCTTGATAAGAGGCTTGGCGGCCGCACGCATGAACAGGAATGTGCCCTTAAGGTTGATCGCCACCACGCTGTCGAATTGGTCGTCTTTCATCCGCATCATCAGGCCATCACGAGTGATACCGGCATTGTTGACCAATATGTTAAGGCCGCCATGCTTTTTCACGACCTCGTCCACGACTTCATTAACCCGCGCGCTGTCGGTCACATCACAAGCAAACGCGTCAGCTTTTCCACCGCCGTCCGTGATAGACTTGACCGTGTCGGACATCGTCTCTTCGTTAATGTCCACGCAACAAACCAGTGCTCCGCAGGAAGCAAGCGTCTCGGCGATTTCTCGCCCCAGGCCGCGCGCGGCACCGGTGACAATGGCTACCTGTCCGCCCAGGTCCGCTGTGATTCGCAGTTTATTTTCACTCATGGTGGCACCTCCTTGTCTGATTTTCGCTTAGCCGCGCCGCTTGCGGCCGTGGTGGAATTTTGTTGAATGTTTGGCCTGTCAAATGTGAGCAAGCTCGGCGGCTAACGATACTGTTTTAGACGGGAACACTTTGGCAAGGAATCTTGCGGTCGATGCGACGCAACAAACCGCGTAATACTCGCCCGGGACCAATCTCGTGGAATTGGTCAAAACCGTCTTGGATAAGTTTTTTCATCGAGTCTTCCCAGAGCACCGGCTGGATAACCTGTCTAATCAGCAATTGCCGGATCTCTTCGGGATCGTCGTGCGTCTGGGCGTCGACGTTCGAAACCACGGGTATTTTCGGGCGCTGCATTGGCACGTCGGCAAGGGCCTCTGCCAGGGCTTCGTCGGCGGGATGCATAATTTCTGTGTGGAAAGCGCCGGCCACGGCCAATGGTATGGCTTTCATGGCGCCCTTCCGCGGAGCCATCTCGGCAGCCCTCTCGCAGGCCGCGTTGCTACCCGAGATCACGATATTGCCGGGGCAAAGCAGGTTCGCAATTTCCAAGGTGTCGTCACCGCGGGCTTCATCGCACAATTCTTCGACCTGGGAGCGTTCGAGCCCCAGAATGCTAACCATCCCGCTGGGCGTGGCGTCGGATGCCCGTTGCATGGCCGCGCCGCGCTGCTGCACGAGCATCAGTCCGGCCTCGAATTCCATCACTCCGGCGAAGACCATGGCCGTATACTCGCCCAAACTCAGGCCGGCCGCCGCTTCGCAAGAGAGCACCACCTCGGGCGTTTCGTCCCGCAGGGATTCCAAGGCGGCCAGGCTGGTTACGAACAGTGCCGGTTGACTGCAGACCGTCGAGTCGAGCTTCTCCGCGGGGCCTTCGAAGCAAAGCTCCGCCAGGTCGTAACCCAAAACGGACTCGGCCTGATCGAACAACTTTCGCGCCGCGGGCAATGACTCGACCAATTGGCGACCCATACCCACGAACTGGGCTCCCTGCCCAGGAAATAGAAAAGCTATCCTGCTCAAAGTCCCGTGCCTCGTTACAGATCTTTTTAGTTCAAGATGGACCGCGACAAACCGCTATGACTCGATCTCGACTACTGTGCGACCCATATAATATCCGCAATTAGGGCAAACAACATGGGAGGGTTTCGGCGTGTTGCACTTGGGGCAATCGGAAACCTGTATGGCTTTTTTAGCGCCGTGAGCCCGACGAATACCCGTGCGGTGATTGGAATGTTTACGTTTTGGAACGGCCATCGTGTCTCTTTACCTGCTAAAACGGCTTCTATATATGGTGCAAGGCCCTTTACGGACCCGCTTGTACATCAATCTGCGATCTTACGAATCCCCTATCTTAAGCATCGTCGAAAAGGGTGTCAACCGAGGCAACAGCGCCTCGCGGGTGGTAATTATATACGTCAAAGGTATGGTTTAATCCACGTGGGTGCCACTGCTGGCTTGTCCAGCAGTGTTTTTCACGGATCAGGCACTCTGCACTGCTGGACAAGCCAGCAGTGGCACCCTTGTCGGATCTACAGCCATTTTCAAAACACTTTCGACGGCATAAAAATCCAGTAAACCACGCCTATCAGAACCGCCACCACCAGCCAAGCGGCGATGAAGCCGATCAGGCCCACCAACGAGATTTTGGGAATCTCCAGGCCAAAGTAGTCGAAGACCACGTTTCGCTCGGAGGGCTTCACCTCCTCGGGCAATGTGAACGGTTCGACTTCCGGTTCGCTGGCCGCGACCGGAGTTCGCAGACACCGGTAGAATCGCTCGAGTTTTTCCTTGCCCACAGGCGGTGTCATCAGGCTCACAACGATCAGGGCCGTAAATCCCGCTACAAGATAAAATATCATTTGCCAGGGCAGATTCAGTTTGCCTTCGAATAGGAGTGCATCGGGCAGGTGGTGGGCAAAACGTTCATTAAAATCCCAAACTACCACACCCAACATACTGATCTTGCTGGTAAACAGAAGCACGGCAAAGCTGACCATGGTTCCGGCCCAGGCGCCGGCCACTGTTGCTCGTCGCCAGAACAGTCCGGCCCAGAAGGCAATTCCCATCATGGCAGATATTTTCCAGAAGATCTCCAGCCCGCTGACCACGTTTTCGAAGCTCAAGGCGAAGGTGATGCCCACCACCACGACCAGCACCGACGCAAAGCGCCCGATCCAGATATAGTGCCGGTCGGCGGCATTGGTGACGAAGTGTTTGCGGTAGATGTTTTCCGTGAACAAGGCCGAGGCCGTGACCATAAAGGCATCGCAGGAACTCATCACGGCTGCCAGCATCGAGGCGATAAACAACCCCACCAGTCCAGGCGCGATTTGCGGCAGGAGTTTATGCGCCATCAACCCGTAGACGTGGTCGATATCGACTTCGGTTTCGCTGCTCATGAACATTGCCACGGCGCACAGGCCGGTCATCATCCAAGCCACGGTGCAAATCCGTTTGATAAAATTTCCGCCCGTGAGCCCCACGCGGCTTTCCATCTCGGTCTTACCGGCTGAGCAAATACCCATATTATGCGGCTGTGTGCCGAAGCCGATCAGGGCGTTTATTGCGATCAAGGTGATATAAAATGCGGTGATTTTGCCGGGCGCCACCAGGCTGAACATTTCCGGCCGGTCGATCGTCCCGCGCAGACCCGCCATTCCGCCCACCGCCGAAAGTGCGAACGGCAGGATCAGGAATGAAAGCACTATCGTCATCAGCCCTTGTACGAAGTCGGTGACTATTGCCGCGTTCAGGCCGCCGGCCACGCCGTAAACCACGAACATCACGGTCATCCCGCAGATAGCCCACATGGGATCGATCTGGTGCCCGCTCACGGCTTCGATCATGGCGCTGGACCCCTTGAGCATCACCCCGATGTTGATTGTCAGACTCAAAACTCCCACCACGGCGAAAAGCACGGCCACGCTGCGACCGAAGCGGGCTTCGAAATAGTCCGACGTCGTAACTGCCCGCATCCGCCGAAACAGCGGCGCGATCAGCCAGTAGAACGGCGTGCAAAACAGCCAAAGCCATTGATACCAGATACCCGACGCGCCGCTGCGATATGTCTCGGCCGAAACACTAACCGCCTGATCGCTGTGCGTGCCTGTGCCGAAGGCGAAAAACATCATCATCAGCTTGCCGAAACCGCGGTCGCTGATGAAAAAGCTTGTCGAACTCTTCACCCTCCGTACGGCCCAAGTACCTATCACGGTGATTATTAACAGGTAAGCAATAATTACAAGCCAATCGATAATTGCAACGCCGCCGAGCATATTGAGCCTTTTGATATTAGGGGTCAGGTTTCAGACTTGATCATTGGACATTGATCATTCCGTCATTCTTTCCTCATTCTGATTTCGACATTCATAATTCCCACCCCTAAATAATCCCCTCCAGCACCCCACCCCGTGCCGCCATCGCATCCACCCTTCGCGTCACTTCCGGATCTTCCACCAACTCCGGAGCATGACCGGGTTTAACGCGGGCATCGATTATCAGCGATCCCCGGGCTCCCCAGTGCTTATTATCCACAAACGAGCCGATGCCGTAAACGTCACTCGCCGGGTTGCTCCGCGTGAAGGTCATCCACAGCAGGTCGTCCAGGCTCCGCGCGGCAGCTTGGCTGTCGTCGACCACAACAATCAGCGGGTGGCGGTTGATCGTGTCGCCGGGCGAAAAGATTTTCGCGAGTTTTTCCACCGCCTTCTCATCCTCCGCGAAACAAGGTCCCTGCACGACCAGCATGCCCGGCGGGCATATCATCGGGCGGTCGAAGCCCAGCCCCTCCGGAAGCCGCAAGTCCATGGCCAATTCACTCGGCAGCTCGCGGATCGGCCGCCCGGCGGCAGCGATCACCAGCTTCGAACCCTCGTTCATGGCCGTGCCGCTGTAGTCCAAGGTGTCGATCGTTGTGCGGGTTTGAAAGTGCAGATCGCGGCTCCAATCGGCGCGTACTAAGACATGCCGCAGAAATTTTTCCACGTCGTAAACATCCAATGAGCTATCGTCTTCCTCCGCTGCAATCCAAAGAAACTTGGCCAACGACAACTGGCCCTGACCGAGGATGGCGTTGGCCTGGGTGAGCAGTTCACGCGGACGGCGGTCCGGATCGTATGGTACGTATCGCTCGGAGCCCAACGCCAACAGCAGCGGATGTACCCCGGCCGCGTCGACGGCGTGCACCGCGCGCACGCCCGGCAACATCTTTTCGATCGCCCCGCCGGCCAACTCGTGGATCAACTGCCCGAATATCGTATCCTCTTGCGGCGGGCGGCCCACAACAGTGAACGGCCAGATGGCATCGTGGCGATGATAAACATGCTCGACGGTCATCACCGGAAAATCGTGGGCCAGGCTGTAGTAGCCCAAGTGGTCGCCGAAAGGTCCCTCGGGTAAAACTCGCTGGGCTTCGATATATCCGCAGATGCAAAAATCGGCGTCGGCGTATATCGGCAACTCACCGGGTGAGCAGACCATGGGAATTCTTCGCCCGGCCAGAATGCCTGCCAGGGGCAGCTCGCTCGCCCCCTCGGGCATAGGCATCACGGCCGCCACGCTCATGGCCGGCGTCCCGCCCACGAATACGTTCACCGGCAGCCGCTCGCCGCGGCGTATGGCGGCCGCGTGATGCGCGCCGATGCCGCGATGGATCTGATAGTGCAGTCCCACCTCGCGATTGGGATCGTATCGGCCGCCGCTAAGCTGCACGCGATACATGCCCAAGTTCGAATGG
>JAFGTN010000672.1 GCA_016934075.1 Pirellulales bacterium | reverse complement strand
AATTTTGGCTGTGCTCATCCCGAAGGCTATCGCAAGGCCATGGGAAAAATGAAGCTGGCCGCCAAGTTTGGCCTGCCCGTGATCTGTCTCATCGACACGCCTGGCGCCTATCCCGGCATCGGAGCCGAAGAGCGCGGTCAAGCCCAGGTCATTGCCCAATCGATGTACGAAATGTCCCGTTTGCCGACTCCGGTCATCTGCATCGTTATCGGCGAAGGTGGATCCGGCGGCGCGCTGGGTATCGGCGTAGGCGACCGCGTGGCCATGCTCCAATACTCATGCTACTCCGTGATTAGTCCGGAGGGATGCGCGGGCATTCTCTGGCGGAGCCACGAGTTCAAGGACAAGGCCGCCGAGGCCCTGAAACTCACTTCCAAGGACCTACAACCACTCGGCGTGGTCGACGATGTCATTACGGAACCGCTTGGCGGTGCCCATCGCAATCCTCATCTGACGGCAAGCCGAGTAAAACTCTACCTCCGCGGCCAGTTACGCCGGTTGGTCGGCAAGCCCATCACGGAACTTCTGGACGCTCGCTATCAACGGTTTCGCCGGCTCGGCCAATTTCTCGAGGGGCCACTACCGCAAAATAAACCCTCGGCCCCTAAACGCAAGGTTGCGGAATCTTGCGGCGTCCGAGGTGTTTAACCGGCGTTCATATTTCCTGAAGGTGTCCTCGCACACCCCACATGGGCGTCAGAAATCGCTCACTTGCCGCGTCCGATAAGTAGCACATATTTGACCTGCCAGTCAAATTATGAATATACTTGGTTAGTGCAACAATGCCTCACTTCCGCCTCTTTCTCCTGCCTCGAGGATGATTATGGACCGCCGCAACTTCATCGGAAAGAGTTTGTTGGGAACCATGGCCCTTTCCGGACTGACAAAGTTGGGAGCCAAGGCGGCCAATGCCGACGACTCGACCACGAAGCCGGCTAAACCACTGACGGTTCGCGACGTGCAAAATCATCTACGCGGCATGGGCGCCAAATGGATTCCGATCGATTCGAAACGAACGGTCGACACGATTCATGCGGGCGATCCCGATGCCCAGGTCACCCGTATCGCCGTGGCCTGGAACGGGTATCTCGAAACCCTGAAAAAGGTTCATGAAGAAGGGTATGATTTGATCGTTGTACACGAACCGCCTTATTATTGCCTTCGCAACACCAAGCCGACCGGTTTCGCGCTCGAAGGAGCAAACCGCAAAAAGAAATTTCTCGAGGAAAGCAAGTTGGCCCTCATACGTTGCCACGATGTTTGGGATCGCGTGGCCGAGATCGGTATTTGCGATTCGTGGGCGAAACTTCTCGGTCTGGAAAAGGAAATCAACCGGCCGGCGAATTTCGATCCCACGGCGGCGCGACCTTTCCACGTTGCCTACGAGATCGAACCGGTCAGGGCCGGCGACTTTGCCGCCACCGTTGCCGCCAAGGTAGCGATTCATGATCATAAAAACGTCATGTTGGTCGGGCCCGAGGACAAAATCGTTCGGAGCGTGGCGATTGGCACGGGCGCCATTACCCGTTTCAATCAGATGGTCACCGAGCTACGGCCCGACCTGACGCTTTGCAGCGACGACGGTTTTACCTTCTGGCGGGATGGCACCTTGGCAATCGACATGGAATATCCCGTCGTCATCGCAAGCCACTCCAGCGCGGAAGAATTCGGCATGAAACAAATGGCCGATCATCTTGCCAAGACGTTCCCGCAAGTTCTCGTGCGGCACATTCCCGAAAAGGCCATGTACCAACAAATCGGGCCGAAATCATAACGGCCCATTCTCAATTCGATTTCAGAAGTAAATGCTCTTGCCGCCTGAATAAAAAAAACTGGCATCCACCATCTGGAATCGTTCAAAGCTTCGGTCAAATAGGCCCTAGAAAAGCCTATTTACGGCCTTGGTCCAACGTCCGATAATGTCTCTTATGTTCGGTCATTAAGGCTAAAACGCCCTAGACATCCGGCACATCGATTCCCGGCCCTGACGGTAAATTACACCAACGAACAACCAAACTCGACGCTTGGCCCCGACATCGCAAGCCGCGGCGGATCGAGCGGCCGCGAGACGCGAATCGGCTGGGTTCAAAAGAAACATTGCACGGCAACAGGGGCGATTGATTTGGTGAAAAAGGTCTCTTTACCGATGGTCGAATGGCACGGCCCGAGGTCATCACCACCATGGGGTACCTCCCCTGCCCTAGCTCGGATTCTGGGCTGCGTCAGTTGTTGGGCCACCCCCCGCTGGGAGGTTGTCGATCTGGTCGCGTGCTTTGTCCTGGGCGTCATCCACGGCGCCATTCACTTTGCCCTTTAGTTCGTCGAGTTTGCCTTTGAGGCCTTCCCGCAATCGATCTCCGCTGTTGTCCATGCCTTCTTTCAAATCACCGAGCATGCCCTCCTTCAGATCTTCGAAGCCTTTTGCATCGAGCCCTGGCATGGTCTCGTCACTCGATGGAGGATCGGGCGGCGTGTTTGGGTCAAGCTTTCGGTCCAACTCGCTGATATAGTCGCCCAACACGTTGGTGATTTCGTCCGGCAGCACGGGCGTGGCATTCTTGATCAACACGGCGATGTAACGGCCCGAGTAAGTGCCCAAGACCTTTTGTCGTAGTCCTTCAGAAAGCGTGACGGCGAAAAACGTAATAATAATGCACCAGAGCACGCCTTTGGCCAACCCAAACAGGGCTCCGATTTGGTGGTCGAATTCCTTGAGTTTTACACGGTCGATCATGCCGGCCACCAGCCGGAAAATCAGCCAGATTGCCAGTGCCGTGAGGATATAGAGCACGAGCATGGCAATAATCCGGTTCCAGGGTTCCTTTTCGCCGAAGACCGGGGCCAATTGATGGCTAAAGTTGATCGCCACCACCGCGCTGAGAATGATCGAGGCCAATGAGGCAATTTGCCACGCCATGCCTTTCCAAAACCCAAATAATACCGTGCCCACGAGCACGACCAACATAGCGATGTCGTACGGCTGCATGATGGATGATCCTTGCGATTGGCCTGCGGTTGTACGTAGACGGACCATCAAGAAATGGTCGTTTGGTGAGTATAGCCGCCCAGTGGGCGACCGCGAATAGCAGTCACTTGTAGGCTGAATGGAAAGCCAGGCAAATCACGTAATTGAGAGAATTTCCTGCCGCGAAATTGCTCTTGGTCCCGGCGAGCGTCTCGGATAAAAGGGCCCGATGGTGGATTGCCTCCAATCTCGGGCGAGGGTAGGGGGTTCTGGACTCACGTGGCTATTTGGAGATCTCTTGCAAACCATGGCAGGTTTTAGAACGCATCTGACCGTCAGTAGTATCATGGGCATCGGCTATGGCGGCGCGGCCTGGTGGTTTTACCACGTGCCGGAGCCAACCTGCGTGTTGGCCGGCGGTTTGTGCGCCGTCTCGGGCATGCTCCCCGACATCGATAGCGACTCGGGCCGGCCGCTACGCGAGAGCATTGCCTTCGCCGCTGCCGTGGTCCCGATGATGCTCATCGACCGGCTCAGCAAGTTCAATCTGGCCACCGAGACCATCGTGTTGACCGGAGCAATTGTCTACCTGATCATTCGTTTCGGCGCCGCGGGGTTGCTCAAAAAAATAACCGTTCACCGGGGCATGCTCCACAGCCTGCCGGCGGCCGTTATCTTCGGCGAGATCGCTTTCCTGCTCACCTCGGGCGAGGATCTCTATCTGCGCTACTATAAGGCGGGCGCGGTCGTGCTCGGCTATCTATCACATTTGGTGCTGGATGAAATCTACAGCATCGAATGGTATCGTGGGCGGATTCGCTT
>JAFGTN010000069.1 GCA_016934075.1 Pirellulales bacterium | reverse complement strand
GTTTCATAATGCACAACATCCAGCCCGAGGATTTACGCAACCAATCGGGCTTTTTGGCGATCGGCATCCAGGTATCCACCCAGCGCCGGTAGCGTCGCGCCGCCTTGTGCCACGTGCCTTCGAAGGGCATTACCACGGTGGCGGGCATCTTGGCCGTCTGGCCGGGAAGGCAGTACAATTCGTGCATCAAAGAAAACTCGAAGTGTTTCTTGCGGTTAATAAGCTTGAAATTTTTCATAGAGTCTTGCCGGTCGTGGCAGCCCACGTACAGGCCCATCCCCTGTCCCGATATCGCGATCCACTGCATGCTGTAACCGGAGGGATACCCGAAGCTGCGACTTGGGCCGAATTGCTCGGACGTGAACTTCTGGCCCAAGCCGCTGGGCCACAGCACCGACCGTCGAGAGTCGTCTTTATCGCCGCGAATGCGATTAAGGACTGGCAACCTGATCCAGCAAACGGTCCAATCCTTCTCATTGTTGGTTATTATGGCCGAGAAACGGAACTCGTCTTCGACGGCCGCGATATCGACTTCAACACGGATGTTCCACTCCTGTTTTCCGTGCCGCAAGCGATCGTAGACGAGTCGAACTCCACCGTTCGTTTTCTCCAAACGCGGTTTCATGCCGGACGAAGAGAATCCAATATGGTGGCCGAGCTTATGAGCATTGCCACCTGGAGCCAAGGCAATGGCCCAGAGTTCACCGGGAGCCGTCTCGAACTTCATGCCGGCCGGATTTGTGGAGGTCAAGGAAACGGCCCCGGAAGGATCGACTTTCAGCACACCCGACGGGATAGACAATTCCATTGACTCGTTGTTCGCCATGGTTTCCTGGGGGAAGAGAAACAGGAATGATACGAAGAGAATTGCATGGTTATATCGAGAGAATGTCATGCTGAGGGCTCCGTCGTTTGTGAAAATGATTTGGGAATCGGGACGCTTTACCTAGGAGAACGCGATTAATCTAGCATTTGATTTGGAACACTAATAGCCACTAATTCACGCTAATAAAGACAAGAAGTGAATCGGACATTTAAAATTAGTGGGGATTAGTGGTAATTTGCGTTCTCTCGTTCCAGATCAAGTTTCACGGTTTGACTGGTCGGTTTCTGGCAACTCTGATAAATTATGCTTATTGAACACTGGTACCGGACGTACGCGAATGGATCTTTCGGTACACCCAAGTACCCAACCCACAATTACCCCAGTGACAATTGTTACGCCAATTTTCTGTTCGATCAGTGCGATGACACCACCAATAATAGATACTACTATCACCAAGCAACCGTCTGCCAAATTGAAATTAGCGGCCGAACATGCGAGCCCCAGGTATGCGAACGGCAGACACAAAAATAACCAGGAATCAAGAAATACACCTGCGACAACAATGCCAACTAGAAATATAACAAAACTAAACCAAGGCCCTGGAGACTCATACACCTGTTGTTGAATAGGCATGTGCCACCTCGTGAAAAAGTCAGGGACCAGCAGTTTGCCAGCCACTGTGAAAGACATTATGACACAAGTCACGCAGATGAGATAGGTATGTCTTAAGCGGCTGATGACACTACACCGACCTGCCCCATATTTGTCGATCAACGTGCCCGCTTCTAGAGCCCTATGCCATTCGCTTGCGGCGTTCTTTTTCCAAGCGTCGGCGGAGGGCCTTTTTCTCTTGCTTGGTCAGTTTGCGGCCGACATTGCTTTCGGCGGATTGCATGCCGGCGGTGAAGGCATCGGTACGGGATTTGGCTTTTGCCCGCTTGCTAGCGCGGTGGGGGTTGGAATGGGGCTGGTGGATTCGCACGTTCTGGCCGAAGAGGATGGCTTCTTCGGCAGCGACCTCTTCCTGGTCGTACTCGTACTCCGGTTCCGGCTCTTCTTCGTATTCGTACTCGTACTCGTATTCGTACTCTTCTTCCTCAACCTCGTCTTTCACTCGTCGGGGCAGAAGCCCTTCGGCGTCGAAGATCACGTAACGGGCGTGCAGAGTCATGGCCAAGAGCAGGAAGAGATTGCCGAGCATTTCGGCCCCTTCCTCGATCATCACGGCACGAGCGCCGGCTTCGGGCAGGACCCATTCGAGCTGGGTCGCAATGGCCAGGCTATAGCACAAGGCCACCATCACCATTGAAAACGTCGATAGCTTGCAGGATCGCATATCGACCACCAGGCGCGTGCCCACCGCGCCGAGAAGGAAGAAGTAGGCGATAACCCACCACATTGATCCGTCGCCGAATAGCCGCGTGCCGGTGACTTGGGTCATCATCTCCTTGAAGCCTTCGTGCAGGCTTGATGTCTCGTCGATGCTCAGAATCAACCAACACATGGCCGCCCACAGCCAGACGCGATAGTAGCCATGGTAGTCGTCGGTTTTATGGCGCCGCACAGAGTAGACGATCACCGCGGCGGCGGCGGCCAGCAGAAAAGTGGTCGACGAGAACCACACGGCCAGGCTGCCCTCGCCGTCGAGATCGAAGGCCGCCACGCGGCCGTCGGTCGTCATGGGCGCCAGCTTGGGCATCCACACATAC